>NZ_JBAGBW010000004.1 GCF_039822205.1 Thermodesulfobium sp. 4217-1 | reverse complement strand
AAAGGATATTTGAAAAATTTATCAAGATTTTATTTTATTTTAGGTTTGTCTTTACTGATTCCAATAGTTGGGGGTGTGATACTTGCACCCCTTATAACTTCTTATTCGCCACAAGCGTTTGATTTTGCTACGTTGGGCACTCCTCAACTTCCATCTCTTTTGCACCCTTTGGGCACTGATATATATGGGAGAGATATTTTGTCAAGACTATTGTATGGTGGTCGAGTATCTTTAAGCGTCGCACTCGTCGCCGTTAGCATTTCCGTATGTTTGGGAACTTTCTTAGGCAGCATGTCTGCTTTATTTGGAAAGGTATTTGATTTTTTATTTATGAGATTTGTAGATGCTATGCTTTCTTTTCCCCTAATTTTTCTTCTATTGGCTGTTCAATCGGTTCTAAAGAGACCTGAAATTATTTATACTATGGTTATTATAGGATTTACAAGCTGGATGGGAATTGCAAGGCTGGTAAGAACTCAAGCTCTTTCAATCAAAACTTCAAATTACGTAGAGGCGAGCAAGATGTTTGGCGCTGATAATATGTGGATTTTAAGAAAACATATTTTGCCCAATGTACTTAATATTGTTTTGGTAACTTCTGTTTTAGGGATGTCAAGTGCGATAATGACTGAGTCTGCCCTTTCTTTTTTGGGATTGGGAGTACAGCCGCCTTATGCTAGCTGGGGCAATATGCTTGGAGAGGCACAGGATTTTTTTCTTGAATATCCTCACCTTTTAATCTTTCCAGGTCTTTGCATAACCTTTTCTGTGCTTGGTTTTAACTTTCTGGGCGAAGGCTTGAGATTGTATATGAATCCAAAAGAGAGGGAGAAATGAGCACCTTTAAATTATTTGAACCCTTTAAGCCTGCAGGAGATCAAATTAAGGCTATTGAACAGCTATCAAATGGCATAGAAAGAGGATATAAATATCAGACTCTTTTGGGGGCGACTGGTACTGGTAAGACATTTACCATTGCAAATGTAATAAATAGAGTAAAAAAGCCTACTTTAATTATGGCTCCAAATAAGACGCTCGCAGCGCAACTGTGCTCTGAATTGAGGTCTTTTTTTCCTGAAAATGCAGTTGAATATTTTATTAGTTATTATGACTACTATCAGCCAGAAGCATACATACCCCAAAGAGATCTGTATATAGAAAAAGATGCTTCTGTAAACGACGAGATAGATAGATATAGGCACTCTGCCACGCGATCGCTGCTTGAAAGAGATGACGTAATAGTGGTTGCAAGTGTATCCTGTATTTACAGCCTTGGACAGCCAGAAGAATACAAGCTTAATTCTACTGTTATTAGAAAGGGCGATCGATTAAGCAGAGATGAATTTATAGATAATTTGATTTATATGCTATACAAAAGAAATGACTATGAGTTTAAGAGAAATAATTTTAGAGTAAACATGGATGTCGTTGATTTTATACCCTCTTTTGACGAATACGCTTACAGAGTAAGATTTGAAGATGATCGTATAAAGAGTATTACCAAGCTTCATCCGATAAGTCTTGACTCAATTGAAAAGATTGAAAATCTTTGGATATTTCCAGCATCACACTTTATCCTGAGGGATGAAAAGTTAAAAAGAGCAATAGAGTCAATTATGATTGAGCTTAATGAAAGAATCAGATATTTTGAAAGTGTGGGTAAAATCGTAGAAGCAAAGAGGATTGAACAAAGGACGCTTTATGATATTGAAATGCTTGAAACAATTGGTTATTGTAAAGGTGTAGAAAATTATTCAAGACATTTTACTTTCAGGAAGCCAGGTGAGCCTCCTGTAACTCTACTGGACTACTACCCAAAAGATTTTCTGATAATATTGGACGAGTCTCATCTCTCTGTTCCGCAAATTAGGGGTATGTTCAGAGGGGATGAGGCAAGAAAGAAAAATCTTGTCGAATTTGGATTTAGATTGCCCTCTGCATACGACAATAGACCACTTATGTTTGATGAGTTTATTCAGAAAGCTAATCAAATAATTTTTATGTCTGCTACTCCTGCCTCATTTGAAAAGGAAAATAGTTCTCAGATTGTGGAGCAAATAATAAGACCCACAGGCATACTCGATCCTATCGTAGAGATTAGAAGTTTTGAGAGCCAGGTAGATGATTCTATCAATGAGACTAGGGAAAACTCAAAGAGAGGATTTAGGACCCTCATAACCACTCTAACTAAAAGATTGGCGGAAGATCTCGCAAATTATTTGGTTCAAGAAGGAATAAAAGCTTATTACTTACATTCTGAGCAAGATGCCATTGAAAGGCTCAATGTTCTTCATAACTTAAGGCTTGGGAAGTATGATGTGGTTGTGGGGATAAATTTATTGAGAGAGGGTTTAGATTTACCTGAGGTTACAAGAGTTCTTATTCTTGATGCTGATAAAGAGGGTTTTTTGAGGTCTTCGACATCTCTCATCCAAACAATAGGCAGGGCTGCCAGAAATGTGGAATCAAAGGTTATATTATATGCATCTAAAATCACTGATTCTATGAAAGAAGCTATAGATGAAACTGATAGAAGAAGAACGGTTCAAATGGAGTATAATTTAATCAATAATATAACACCAAAGTCAATATCGAAACCTATTGGCGACATTGTGGACAGAGAAGCGTCGGAAGTATCGATTGAGGAAGAACTTAGATCTATAATTAAATCAAATAAGAACAGTTTAGAATTATCGGAAAAAGAAATTAGAACAAAAATGATAGAATATGCTAAAGAATGGAAGTTTGAAGAGGCTGCAAAATATAGAGATCTTTTAAAATTGTTAAAAAATATTTTTGATGATAAGGAGGTCGATTTTGTCACTGGACTGGGAGAAAAAACTTCAAGAAAACGTTCAACTGGTAAAAAACCGCGTTCAAAAAGCTAAAGAAGCTGCTCTTAGGAAGGATGAAATTTACATTCTGCCAGTTACAAAAACAAAATCTACAGAAATTGTTAAAGCACTGCTTGGCTTAGGCTTTAATAGATTTGGAGAAAATAGAGTTAGGGAAGCTAAGGAGAAACTTAAAGAAGTTAGCAGCGCTGAGTTTGAGATGATCGGTCATCTTCAGACAAATAAGGTTAAGGATGCTATCGATATATTTGAACGCATTCAATCTGTAGATTCCTTGAACTTATTAACAGAGATAAACGAGAGAGCATCTAAAAAAAAGATTACCATGCCTGTTCTCGTGGAGGTAAATATTAGTGGTGAAAATCAGAAACATGGCTTTTCGCCGCGTGAGGTAATGAACCTTTTTAGAATGACTTCACCTTTAAAATTTGTGAACATTGAAGGTCTAATGGGTATGGCTTCGTTGACTGATGATACCGCCATAATTAGAAAGGAGTTCTCTTCACTTAGAATTCTCTATGAAAGGTTAAACGCAGAGGGCTATAACCTTAACGTGTTATCAATGGGCATGACTGATGACTTTGAAATAGCTATAATGGAAGGCTCAAACATGCTTAGGATTGGCAGAGCATTTTTTGAGGGGATAGACATATGATTAAAATAGGAATTTTGGGAGCGGGCAGGGTCGGAGAAGCCTTTCTGAAAGGGCTGAAAGTTTTACACGATGAAGGAAGGATTTTTGTTGCTGCAAGCCATAGAAGGTTGGAGAGAAGAGAAGAGCTTGGCAGAAAATATTCTCTTAAAATATACTCTTCCAATGACGAGCTAGTACAATCTTCTGACCTTGTTGTCATTACGCTAAAGCCCGATCAGTTCAGAGGCCTTTCCGAATCGATGAAAAAAAAGACTTTATTTAAAGATAAAACAGTTATTAGCGTTATGGCTGGTATAACATTGAGTGAGCTTCATGAAAAGGCAGATATAGGCAAGGCATTTAGAATTATGCCAACTCTTGGTGTAATAAATCAGAACGGCTTGATGGCAATGTGCGCTTCAAGTTTGGTAGAACCCCAAGACTGGATGGATGTAGAATCTATATTATCTGCTTTGGGCAATGTTATGAGATTAGAGGAAGATAAATTTGCTGCTTTTACAGCTCTTGGCGGTTCTGGACCTGCTTATGTGGCGTTGGTGATGGAGTCATTGGTTGATTCGGGGGTAACAATCGGTCTTTCAAGAAATATATCAAAAAAGATTGTAGAGCATTTGTTCCAGTCGCTTGTGGGTTTAGTTGATGTGTACGAGCATCCAGTATATCTGAAAGAAGCAGTTATGTCGCCAAGCGGTACAACTGCTCAAGGGCTTTTGTTTCTGGAATCATCTGCTGTCAAGGGGAACCTGATTCAGGCAGTTGTAAAAGCATATCAGAGAGCGAGGGAAATGGAGTGACTTTTAAACCGAATATTACACCTTTAGACATCCAGAATAGAGATTTTAGCAAAGGCTTGAGAGGCTACAAGGAAGATGACGTTGATAAATTTTTAGACGATCTTTCAGGAGTCATCTCTCAAATGATGTCAGAAATTGAGAGGCTTGAAAAGGAAAATGACTATTTAAGGTCACGTATCCAGACAACTCAAAAGAAGAGCGAGCTTGAAACATCAACGAGCGATTTTCTTTCACTTATTCAAAAAAAGGTTGAAGAAGCAAAGCTTCAGGTCGAAAAGGAAATAGAATTAAAAAAGGTAAAATCTGACGAAGAGTGTA
Organism: Thermodesulfobium sp. 4217-1; assembly: GCF_039822205.1. NCBI lineage: Bacteria > Pseudomonadati > Thermodesulfobiota > Thermodesulfobiia > Thermodesulfobiales > Thermodesulfobiaceae > Thermodesulfobium > Thermodesulfobium fumaratoxidans. Next base: position 90,907 of record NZ_JBAGBW010000004.1, on the reverse strand, counting down.
GGGCTATGATTCAAAGAACTAAAGAAGAGCACACTAAACTGTTCTCTGACATAGAGAGAATTAAACAAGAAAAAAGAAGAGAATTGAAGGGATTGGAAGAGTTTATTTCCAGGCTTCAGACTATTGTAAACAGAGAAATACAAAGTATGGATAGAGATAATCAATCTTCACAGTAAAATGGACTTTAAGGTAGAGCTAAGAGTCACTCCCAATGCAAAAAAGGAGTCAGTAGAAGTAAGAGATGGAAAGATATTTTGCAAGGTAGGCGCACCTCCAGAGGACGGGAGGGCAAACAAAAGGGTATTAGAATTAATTTCAAAATTTTTAGATTGCAAAAAAAGAGATATTGAAATATCTTCAGGAGAAAAGAACAGAAATAAGGTTTTGTTGGTTAAATCAGAAAATATTTTGCAAAAAATAAAAGAACAGGAGCAACAAAAAATATGAAAAACTTTTCCTTTCTCAATGAGTTTGAATTTAAGGCGAATTGTGAAGCAGCTTCGAGATACCTGAAAGATTTTTTGCCAGAGAAGATTGAGGGCATAATAGAGCTTGGATCTGGTTTTGGCAGGGCATTTGATGAGTTGAAAAAAGATATGATAATTAAATATGACAAGATCCCATTTTTTCCAAAAGCCTCAGCCCCATCACACCGTTCACAGCTTAGTTTGGTTTACATTAATTCAAAGCCTTATGTAATTTTGGAGGGAAGGTTTCATCTTTATGAGAACTATGGCGTTTGGGAGGTAATATTTCCCATTGTAGTTCTTTCGAGATTTAGGCCTAATATAGCCTATCTTACCAACGCTTCAGGCGGAATAAATAGTAATTTAAAAGTTGGAGAAGTTGTAATTTTGAAAGATCACATTAATTTTACAGGATATAATCCTTTAATTGGATTGTCTGACATTTATTTTGGTGAAAGATTTGTAGATATGAGCGATCCCTATAACAAAAAATTAAGGACTTTGGCTAAATCTGAATCCGTGAACGTATTGGGTTATGAGCCAAAAGAAGTTGTATACGTGGGAGTCTTGGGACCGAGTTTTGAAACGCCTGCAGAGCTATATGCTATGAGAACAATGGGAGCTGATATAGTGGGCATGTCTACAGTTATGGAAGTGATCGCTCTTAATGCTCTGAAGATTAAGACGCTGTGCTTTTCTTTGATTTCCAATATTGCAAGTCCAGACAACCCTCTAAAGGTTTCTGCTGAGGAGGTAATTGATATTGTCTCCAATAACAGTGATAAATTGAGAGATCTCGTAGTGGATCTTGCGGGTAAGGTTGATGCGACCAAGATTTGAAATTGCTCTTTGGTCACAAATTTCATATCTAAGAGGTCTGGCTAAAGCAAAGGGCGGCAACATTAGCCTTTTTAAGGATAACAAGATATATATAAAGCCTTCTGGTTACTCTTTTTTTGATGTTTTGCCATGGAAAATTAGCATAATAGATATTGATGGCACTACTAGAAATAATTTTAAGCCATCATCTGAATTTCCAATGCACCTTGAAATCTATAGAAAATTGCCCTTTGTAAAATCGATTTTTCACACACACTCATTTTATGCTACTTTATTTGCATTTACGAAAAGTAGCATTCCTGTTCTTTCTGAAGAAGCAAAAATATATCTAAAAGAAATACCTTTGATACCATTTGCTCAACCGGGAAGCTCAGAATTGGGCAAAAAAGTAGTTGAATATTTGTCAAATGGTATTTGTGCTGGAATACTTGAAAATCATGGGACAATTGTAGTTGGTAAAACTTTGAAAGAATGTTATTATTTATCTGAACTCTTGGAAGAAAGCGCAAAGATGGCGTGGTTTTTAAACAAATGTTCTAAAATTAATAGTTAATTTAAGGAGTTAGTGTTATGCATAGGCATATATTTGAACCATTTAAATTTAAAAAAGATTGTTTATTGTTGCTCGATCAGACAAAATTGCCCTTTGAGGAAGATTGGCTTGAATTATCTAACTCAGATATGATAATTGAGGCTATTCAAAATCTTAGAGTCAGAGGAGCACCATCTATAGGTATTTGTGGGGCTTTTGCTTTATATCTATCTATTTATAACGATAACACGCTTTTAACTGATAATAGCTCACTGAAAAGTGAAGCTGATAAGATTAAAAATTGTCGTCCAACTGCCATTAACCTCTCATGGGGAGTGGATAAGATTCTTGAATTTGCAGTTAATAGCTTAAATATAAATGAAATATTTGATTTTGCTTATTCACTGTATCTTCAAGAAATTGAAATAAACGATAAAATTGCTGCAAATGGCGCCAATGTCTTGCCAGAGGGAAATATTTTAACTCATTGTAACACTGGCTCGTTGGCCGCTCCAGGAGTAGGAACTGCTCTGGGGGTCATAAGGAAGATGTTTCAAATGAGAAAACTAAATTTAGTTTATGTTTCTGAGACCAGACCTCTTCTGCAGGGAGCCAGACTTACCGTTTTCGAATTGGATAGAGATGCTATTCCTTACAAGCTAATCGTAGATGGATCTTCGGGTATATTAATGAGAAATTCTATGGTAGATGCTGTCATAGTCGGTGCTGATAGAATTGCGGCAAATGGTGATACAGCAAATAAGATTGGAACTTTTATGCATGCATTGGCAGCTAAATTTTATGATGTTCCATTTTATGTGGCTGCACCTGTGAGCACAATTGACTTTTCTATCGCCACTGGTGAAGAAATTCCTATTGAAGAGAGAGATGGAAAAGAAGTAGTCAGATTTATGGACTCTTTTACAAACAAGGCTGATACGATTGGATTGAACTATGCTTTTGATATTACTCCTGCAAAGCTCATAAAGGCAATCATAACCGAAACAGGCGTGTATAAGCCAGAAGAAATTCTAACTTTGTTGGATTAATTATATAGATTTGGACATATTAAGTTTTGATATAAATAAAAAAGGAGTTGTATTATGGTCGAATACAAAAAAACTTTAAAGCTGCCAAAAACAAATTTTCCAATGCAGGCAAGGCTTACCCAAAAAGAGCCTGAGTTTTTGAAAAGATGGCAAAAAGATAATACTTATGAAGAGGCTATAAAACTAAGGGCAAATAATGAATTTTTCATTCTTCACGATGGCCCGCCTTATGCGAACGGTGATATTCATTTAGGCACTGCATTTAATAAAATTCTTAAAGATATGATAAATAAGTATTACATGATCAAGGGCAGATATACTCCATACGTACCCGGTTGGGATTGTCATGGCCTTCCTATAGAATTTCAGGCTTTGAAAACTCTGGGCAAAAATAAAAAAGAGTTTACCGTGTCAGACATTAGAAAGATGTGTCATGAGCATGCTCTGAAGTTTATTGACAGACAAAGGAAACAATTTATAAGGCTTGGAGTGTTTGGCTATTGGGAGAAACCGTATATTACGATGGATCCAAAATATGAAGCAATGCAAATTAGGATATTCTGGGAGATGTACAAAAAGGGCTATATCTATAAAGGCCTTAAGCCTGTCTTCTGGTGCCCTTCTTGTGAGACTGCTTTGGCGGAGGCTGAAGTAGAATATTACGATACTACCTCCCCATCAATCTTTGTAAAATTTCCTGTAATTGATGGCAAGGGCATTCTGAATAAAGGCGATATGATTCTTATCTGGACCACTACGCCATGGACTTTGATTTCGAACAAGGGCCTGGCTGTAAAATCGGATTCAATTTATTCTTTGATCAAGGTCAAAGATGAACAAATTCTTGTTGCAAAAGAAAGACTTGAAGAGCTCAAAGAGATGTTTGGAACTTATAAAGAATTAAAGACAATTGAGGGCAAGGATTTGGAAGGCATTCTTGCGTCCAATCCGCTCTTTCCTGAAAAGAGATCGCTTGTGGTTACTGCACCTTTTGTAAGTATGGAGGATGGCTCTGGAATTGTCCATATGGCTCCCGGACATGGTCCTGAGGATTATATTGTAGGCATGCAAAAAAATTTGGAAGTAGAGTCATTGTTGAACGATCAGGGCCTATTCAATAGCAAAGCTCAAAGATTTGAAAATCTTTTCGTTCACGATGCGAGCAAGGCAGTTATTGAAGATCTCGAAAAAAGCGGGCTTTTGCTGTCGAAAGACGAGCTTGAGCACTCATACCCTCATTGTTGGAGATGTAAAGGGAAGCTAATATATAGAGCTACAGAGCAGTGGTTTGCTTCTGTGGACGCATTCAGAGAAGAGGCTCTTAAGGCTACAAGGGATGTGAGGTGGATTCCAGAAGGCGGGATAGACAGAATGAGCGCTATGGTTTCCAATAGAGCTGATTGGTGTATTTCAAGGCAGAGATCCTGGGGCCTTCCTATACCTGCATTTTATTGTGAGGACTGTAAAGCTACTGTGGTTAATGAAGATACAATAAATAAAGTTTGCGAAATGTTTTCCAAAGAAGGTTCTGATTCCTGGTTTAACAAGGATGCTTCACAGATTCTGGGAGACTATACCTGTCCATCTTGTGGCGGCAAGCATTTTAGAAAAGAAACTGACATTATGGATGTGTGGTTTGATTCTGGGTCAAGTCATGCATGTGTCCTAAGGCAGAGAGACGAGCTTAGATGGCCTGCTGATATGTATCTGGAAGGAACAGATCAGCACAGAGGTTGGTTTCAGTCATCTTTACTTACTTCTACTGCTGTTTTTGGAAGGGCACCTTATGAGAGCGTTTTAACTCATGGGTTTATTGTAGACGAAAATGGTTATAAGATGTCAAAATCGAGAGGGAACGTAATAGCGCCGCTTGAAGTTATTGAAAAAAGCGGGGCAGACGTATTGAGAATTTGGGTAGCATCTTCTGATTACACAGCTGATGTAGCAATTTCAGACAGAATTCTCGAGCAGCAATCTGATACCTATAAAAAATTAAGAAACACTATAAGATATATGCTCAGTCTTTTAAATGATTTTGATCCAAAAAATTCATTGGCACCAGAAAAATGGCTTGTTTTGGATAGATATATTTATTCTAAATTTAACGATCTTATTTTAGAAATAGAACAATATTTTAAAGACTATCAATTTTATAAAATGCTTTACAAGATAAAATCATTTATGACTATAGATTTGAGTGCCTTTTATCTGGACGTTCTAAAAGATAGACTTTATGCAGGATTTGATAGTGAAAGAAAGTCTGCTCAGACTGTCGTATATAGAATGCTAAAAGATCTTTTGGTAATTCTTTGTCCGATAATATCTTTTACCTCTGAAGAGGCATGGGGATATCTAAGAGAATTTGATAGCACACTGCCTGAAAGCGTATTCTTTGCTTCATATCCTGATGCAGCAAAGAATCTTGAAGGGGTTGAGAGACCTGTAGATTTTGATGCACTTCTTGAGGTCAGGGACGAAGCGAAAAAAGTTTTGGAAGAGGCCAGAAAAGAAAAGTTAATAGGATCATCTTTGGAGGCATATGTAAACATTTTTCCAAAAAATGACAATTTAAAAGAAACATTGCTCAAATATAAAGATATTTTGCCAGAGCTGATGATCGTGTCACAGGTTAGCATTGGTGAAAAGTCTACTTCAAAATTTTCTCTTGAAAATGACAATTTTGGTGTAGAAGTTTTTCATGCAAAAGGCGAGAAGTGTGAGAGATGCTGGCAATATCAGGAAAGCGTAGTCGGTAGTGAACTAAAAATTTGTGATAGATGCAGGAGGGTTTTAGATGAATTATCAAATTAAAGACATTAGCTTAGCTGATGAGGGTTTAAAAAAAGTTGAGTGGGCATACCGTGAGATGCCAGTCCTTGATATCCTAAGGAAAAAATATAGTGTTTCAAAGCCTTTCTCCGGTAAGAAGATTGCTGCCTGTCTTCATGTGACCACAGAAACTGCAAATCTCATAACCACATTCAGGGATGCAGGGGCGCAGGTATATTTATGTGCGTCAAACCCTTTGAGCACAAGCGATGAGGTAGCTGCCTATCTGGCAAAAGAAGGAATATTTGTTTTTGCTCAAAGAGGAGAGGATGCTAAAAGCTATTGGGACAATATTAAAACTTGTATTGAATCTGAACCAGATATTACCATCGACGATGGTGCTGACTTGACGGTTACATTGCACAAGGATTATCCGAAACTTGCTGATAAAGTAGTAGGTGGCTGTGAAGAAACTACGACGGGCGTTCATAGAATTGATGCTCTTCACAAGGACAAGCTATTAAAATTTCCATTTATAGCTGTGAACGATGCTATGACAAAGCACTTTTTTGATAATAGATACGGAACTGGACAAAGCACTCTTGATGGTATTATTAGGGCTACAAACATACTTTTTGCAGGTAAAAGGGTAGTGGTAGCAGGTTACGGTTGGTGCGGAAAAGGCGTAAGTATGAGAGCTAAGGGAATGGGCGCAAGGGTTATAGTTACTGAGGTCGAACCAGTAAGGGCTCTTGAGGCAATAATGGATGGCTTTGACGTGATGCCCATGGACGAGGCCGCAAAAGTTGGAGATATATTTATAACTGTTACTGGTAACTGCAACGTTATAAGGTTTGATCACGTTTTGAGTATGAAAGATGGAGCTATAGTGGCAAATTCTGGACACTTTAACGTGGAGATAGATGTAGACAAGATGGAAGAAGAGAAGGTTTTAAAGAGAAGGATAAGGCACGAACTGGATGAGTATACATTTAAAAATGGCAAAAAGGTATTTCTGGTAGGCGAAGGCAGACTTGTAAACCTTGCTGCTGCTGAAGGTCACCCCTCAAGCGTTATGGATATGAGCTTTGCAAACCAATTTTTGAGTGCGCTATATCTTTTGACCAATAAAATTGAAATTGGTGTATATCCTGTTCCAATAGACATTGATAGAGAGATTGCAAGATTAAAGATTGACTCTATGGGCACCAGCATAGATACTCTTAGTGCTGAACAAGAAAAGTATATGAAATCCTGGTAAATTCGAAAGAATTTTAATTTTTTATTGAGTTTGAATTTAAGATATTGAAGCTTAAGTCTTTTTGTTTTCTGGTATTTGCTCTTGTGATTTTTTTGATTGATAGATTTACAAAGCTTCTGGCTATCAAGTTCTTGGCAGAACACAGCTATAATTTTTTTCTGATACAGTTTGTTCTTGTTAAGAACTTGGGGGGGGCTTGGGGGATTCTTAGCGGTCAAACATATTTTTTTATCTTTGTTGGAACTATATTTTTGATATCTTGTATCGTGTTATGGTATAAAATACCTAATCTGAGGGCTTCTCTGTCGTTTTTGATTGCTGGCGTATCTAGTAACCTATTGGATAGAATTTTTGGCACTCATCAGGTAATTGACTTTATAAATATTCATATTTTGCCGGTTTTTAATCTTTCCGATGTGTACATTGATATTGGAGCGCTCCTGCTAATTTACTATTACTTAACAGAAATGAAAAACCAGGACAGGCTATAAGCCGAGTTCTGTACCCAAAAGGGTCGCAACCATTTATCTGGGGCTGAAGTTTTCTTCAGTCTCTTGCGGCCTACCCGGAAGTATTATCGATCTGGGCTATCTCCTTCCCTATTTGGCCTTGCTCCTGATGGGGGTTACCTGGCCAGAAGATCGCTCTTCTGCCGGTGAGCTTTTACCTCGCCTTTTCACCTGTACTATCAAAGATAGTAGTTCTTTTCTGTGGCCCTATCCAGAGGTCTCCCTCTCTGGCAATTAACCAGCATCCTGCCCAATGGAGCTCGGACTTTCCTCAAGCAGTTAACTTGTAAGTTGCGCGCCTGTCCTGTTTTATACATAATAGCATGAGTAGACTTAAAATGAAAAAACAGGATAAAGGCTTATGTTTCCTTTATCCTGTTTGGAATAAATATATTACTTTGTAGAAATTTTTAAGAGTTTATAAAGTGCACAAAAACCTGTAGCAGCAGTAAAAATCAGCACAATTCCTATAACCGTCAAAATAATGCCCAACGTATCAAATTGCATTGAAAAGCCAATATAAATAAGAACAAGTCCTAAAATAAATCTTATGATCCTGTCTATAGTTCCTTCATTTTGTTTCATTTTGACACCTCCTTTGATATATTAATCTATTATACATCTAATATAAAATTTATTTAATATATTTTTTGTAATATGACATATTAAATTTTTGATAATGGCTATCAAGAGAGTCGAAATATGTTTGTGGCAATGAAAAACTCATGTCTAAATGATATCTTAATGCGGAATATCAATTAGCAATTCATTTAAACGATTGTAATATATTAATAATTTTGGTAAAGTGAATAAATAATATTAAAACATTCTACTTTTAAATTAAAAGACTTTGGGGGTAAAAAAATTAATATGTGATGAGATATTAAATAATTTTTTTAACTCAAACATATTTGGTGTTTATATTTATCAGGAAAATGGCATTATAGTTTTTGCAAACAGTAGATTTTCTCAGATTGTGGGTTATGATACTGAAGAGCTTTTAAAAATGAGCTTTTATGATCTGTTAGCTGACCACAAAGAAGAAGTTATAGAATATGCAAATAGAAGACTTAATGGGGAATTTTTCTCGATAGAGATAGAAAATCATTATTATAAATGTAAAAATGGTTTATTACCTGTGCAAATATCTGCATATACGATTAACTATAACGAAAAGCCATCTGGACTGGTGATAGTCCTTGACAAGACGAAGGAAAAGTCAATCGAAAAGCTTTTTTACGCACTTACTCAGATAAACCAGCTGATTGTCAGAGAAGACAAGGAAGATACCTTGCTAGAGTCTATATGCAGGATTCTTGTTAAAGATGTGGGATACGCTATTGCAAGCGTTGGGTATATTGATGAGAAAACTAAGCTTCTAAAAATAAAATTTATAAAATCTCAGACAAAAGAACAAACCTTGGCTTTTAAAAGGGTTACTGTAGGTGTCGATCCAGATACTCCATATGGCAAGGGTTCGGTATCAAGAGCGTATCATACTGGAAATGTGGTTGTTATATCTGATGTAATGAAGAATGAAGACTTGAAGTATTGGCAAGATTATTATACAGAAATAAATGCGTTTTCAATCTGTTCTATACCCATTCTTAAAGATAATAAAGTTAAATATATAATTGCGATACTTGATTCTATGAGGCTCTCTTTTACCGATGAAACCATTCGCTTACTAAAAGAAGTTCAAACTGACATATCGTTTGCTATTGGGAAGATAGAGTATCAAAATAACTTAACTTTACTACAGAAAGCAGTTGAGAATGCCCATGAATGGTTTCTTGTGACGAATAAGCGAGGGAAGATATTATATGTAAATGATGCAGTTGTAAAAATTTCTGGTTATTCCAAAGACGATCTTATTGGGAGCAATATAAATATATTAGAATCAGGGTTTCATGATGCTGATTTTTATATAGACATGTGGAAAACTCTTGAACAGGGGTTAATATTTTATTGCAAGTTCATAAATAAAAGAAAAGACGGATCTTTGTTTTATCTTGATACGATAATTGTTCCAATTATGATTGGAAACAGAATTCAAAAATATGTATCCCTTGCAAAAGACGTATCAGGAAATTATTTTGATGCGCTAACAGGCCTTTTAAACAGGATTTCATTTTACAATGAGATTGATTCATTTATTAAAAAGTTCTTACCTGAAAAGCCCATCTCTTTTATCATAAAAATTAATCCTTTAAATTTCACTGTTATAAATCAAGCTTTTGGTTTCGATAAGGGCAATTTAGTTTTAATGCAAATTGCTCAGAGATTGAAGTCTTTTTTTGGAGTTAATAATGCTATAGCAAAACTCGAATCAGATAGATTTGCAGTTTTTGTGAATAATGTAAATTCAGAAGATGGGATATTAAATCTTGCCTATGGTTTATTAGATGTCCTTACTAAAAGTTATGATGTCGATGATCAGGCAATTTCTGTATCATTTAATATTGGGATTGGTATTTATCCTAAAGATGGAGAAACTGCAGCAAAATTGGTTGACAGAGCATTAATAGCGCTTTTAGATGCAAGGATTAGAGAGGATAACTCTATAGGCTTTTTCAGAAGAGAATTTGGCTCTAAGGCTAAAGAAAAGCTAGTTTTAAGAAATGATCTAGAAAAAGCAATATTAAATAAAGAATTTGTATTGTACTACCAGCCCTATGTGGATAAAGACCTTAATATTGTGGGTGCAGAAAGTTTGCTTCGATGGAAAAAGAAAGATGAAGTTATACTCCCCATGAAATTTATACCCTTTCTTGAACAGACCGGGTTAATAATGGACGTTGAAGAGTTTGTTTTTGATTTGGCCCTACAGACAATCTCAAAATTATCTTTAAATGAAATTAGGGTCCCGCTATCGGTGAACTTTTCATATAAAACTCTTAAAAGGGACAATATTGCTGACATTTTAAGCTCGAAGATTAGAAAGTATAACATAGATCCGGGCATGATAAGAATTGAGATTATTGAGAGAATATTTATGGAAGACCTACAATATACACAAGATTTGATAGAGAAACTTACGGATAGCGGAATTCGTTTTATGTTAGATGATTTTGGTACAGGATATTCTTCTCTTTCATATATATCTAAGCTAAAGATAGACTATCTTAAAATTGACATCTCTTTTGTAAGAAATATTTTAGATGAGCACACAAAGAACGTTATTGAAACAATAGTGTTTCTTTCAAAGAAATTAAATATAAAAAGCATAGCCGAAGGTGTGGAAACAGTGGAGCAGTTTGAAATACTGAAAGATATTGGATGCGACTATTTCCAGGGCTTTCTCTTTTCTAAGCCACTTCCTCAGGATGTCTTTGAAGATTTTGTATTAACCAATGAAAAAATTTTAATATAAAATATATTTACTAATTTGTGAACCTAGTACGATCAAAAAGCTCTTTCATCATAGTAATAAAATTACTGTCTTCTTAGGGGATGAAATCAGTGTCAGGTAACACAAATGTAATTTTGGTAGTTGACAAAACTATTTCTACATGGTATCGTATAAATAGACTAAATATATGCTAATTAAACTCACGTATTTTTGTAGGTTAATTCTTGCATTTTTATTTACAAAAATGCGTGGGTTTTTTGGTTATTATTAGGTTGTATTATTTTAGGAGGTCAAGATGAATAAAGGTACGGTAAAATGGTTTAATGCAGAAAAAGGTTTTGGTTTTATTTCCAATGCAGATGGTGGCGAAGATGTATTCGTGCATTTTTCTGCAATAGTTTCAGATGGATTTAAATCGCTAAACGAAGGTCAGCAAGTCACTTTCGATATCGAAGCAGATCCTAAGAACTCAAAAAAATTAAGAGCAGTCAACGTTAAAGCGTTATAATATCTCTTAAAATTAAGCCCACTATTGAATGCTTTACTTTCGATAGTGGGCGTTTTTTTTTATCAAATATATTTTGAATTATTTTTATAAATGGATGGGTTTAGATTGCTTTTTTCTTGAAGCACTATTTTAAAAAATCAAATTTTTATAATATTCAATAAGTTAACTATGAGTAAAGAAATTCCTAAAGACAGTATTACATAACCCTGATATAGTCTGAGCGTTTTTATATTAGATACTTTTGAAATGTATGCGCCTATTTGTGAACCTAAAATTGCGCCTAAAGAAAGAGGAATTAAATACATTATCCAGGATGTAAAATTCAATCCTGCGCTTTCATAGTGCACTAAGAAACCGAATAATGAGGTAATAGTCATTACCATGATCAATGTTGAAAAGGCTATTCTTGCAGAAATTTCTTCTACTGCTACCAAATAAGTTCCCATTACTCCACCTATGCCAACGCCAAAAAAACCAGAAACAAAGCCTGAAATAAACGATACTATCCTTGTGAGCTTGTTGTGTTTTATGGATTCGTTCTCAGAACTGTCCATCTTTTTTAGAGGTTGCTTTTTCGCAGTGATCAAAGAAAATGTTCCGATAGAAATCACCCATATAGGCAAAATCTCTTTAAATTCTTGAGTGTTTACAAATTTGTTAACAATTGAACCAATTATTACACCTGGAATGATCAAACTAATTATAATAAGAAATAATTTGTAATTAATTGTTTTTTGTCTAATAAAAGCGAATGTGCCGCCAATAGTGCTCAAGATAATTGTAAAAAGACTTAATCCGCTAGCAGCTATAGAGTTTAGATGTAGATAGAAAATAAAAAAGGGCAGCAGCATGACGCCACCGCCAATGCCTATAATATTGCCTATGATGGCAACTATCATGGAAAAGGACAAAACAACAATACTACTAAATACAATTGGCATTATATGCATATATTTAACTTTCTTAAACTATTTGTTTTTATACTTATATATTTTATATCATTAATCATAAATAATATTTTAAACCATTAATAGGTTTTTGAAAAGATACCGAAATTGCTTAAAATATGGTATTTTAGTATTATAGAAAGTTTATTTTATTGTGGTTTTTAAAGATAAAATAGTATTAAGCAGTAAGTTATATTTTAATTTGGCATATTATTGATTAATTTTATGTATTGTGCTTTAATAAATATAAAACTTAAGGGGAATGCGGTGAGGATAAGACTAAAATTTATTTCTAATAATTTTATAGTTCTTAGTTCTGGATATAATTCTCTTATACAAGGGCTCATATATAATTTGTTAGATTATATTGATGCAAAGAAATTACATGATGGGGGATTTATGTTTGAGAAAAGACAATTTAGGCTATTTACTTTTTCTGAAATAATTGAACGAGGAGTTTTTAATAGATCTTTACATACTATTTCCTTTGATTCGAAAATGAGTTTTATTATTAGTTCACCAGTTGAATGGATTTTAAAACAGATTGCTATTAATTCTTTCAAAGGAGACGTATTTAGATTGGGAGATAATCTATTACAACTTGAAGAAGTTAGCGTTCTGAATAGTCTGTCTAAGGATTCTTTTACTTCTAATGAAATAAAAATAAAAGCTTTGACCCCAATCGAAGTTCACTCTACCTTTGTGAATGAAAGTAAATCAAGAAAAACATATTATTATTCTCCATTTGAAAAAGAATTTTCTTACTTGATCAATCAAAATGCAAGGAAAAAATGGAGCGCCTACTTTAAAAGTGAATGCGAATACAACCTTGAAATAAAACCACTGTTTAAGGATAATTCATATGAGACAATTCGATATTTTGTAAAAGATAATAACAAGACAATAATTAAGGGTTGGAAGGGAATATATAACTTAAAAGGAGAACCTGAATTTCTAAAGTTTATTTTAGATGCTGGTTTAGGTAGTAGAAATTCACAGGGGCTTGGATTTGTTGAAGTTGTTAATAATTTAGATTTAAAGAGAGGATGAAATGATAGAAGCTCTTTTTGCTATAGGAAGTGTTTTGGAAGAGAAAAGCGAATTGGATGAGTTTATTGATGAAATTGGTAAAAGTGATAAATACGACTTAATTTTTAAGATTATTTTTGATTATTCGGATAAAAATAACCCTATTTTTAAAGAAACTCAATATGAAGAATACAGCCAGGATAAAAAGATGAAATATTTTTTCAAAGGAAGAAAGGGTAATCAGACAGATCTTACACCTACTACTAGAATTGATCCTAAATCCATTGATAAAGCTTTCAAGAAATATATGAGATTTTTTGATGATTTTAAAAAGAATAATAAGTTAGAACCAGACGATTTAAATTTTGTTAATAAATTACATACCGAAATAAGCTCTAATCTGGATAAAATTAAAAGTTATGTAGAAAATAATTTAAATAACTCTAAAAAATCAAAGGCTATTACTCTTCAATTTGTAGATCAAGATAATATGTATTATGTAGGTGATATGCACGTATTTAAAAAACCATTTATTAGCAAAGAAAATAAATATAAAGATTATTATTCTAAATATAATACCCAAAGTAAGGCGAAAAATAAGCTCTGTTACGTATGTGGACAAAAAGCTACAGAAGTTTGGGGTTTTGTTAACACTTATAATTTCTATACAGTTGACAAAAGAAGCTTTGTAACTGGCGGCTTTGATCAAGGTCTTGCATGGAAAAACTATCCTGTATGTCCAGGTTGTGTGGAAGTTCTTGAAAGGGCAAAAAAATATATTCAAGATAATTTAAATTACAAGTTTTGTGGATTTGATTATTATTTAATACCTGAACTGATTTATCCAGATAAATCAATGTTAAAAACGTTATTAAATAAGATATCTAAAGATTTTAAGAATTTTACCCTTTCGAATGATTCAGGAACCACATATAAAGCAGAAAAAAGCATTATAAAAAAATTGTCAGCTGAGAATAATCTTGTTAATTTTAATTTTGTTTTTTATAAAGTTTCTCAGAGTGCTTTTAATATATTGCTTTATATCCAAGAAATTGCTCCTACAAGATTGAAACAATTAGTTGATGCAATGTATGCAGTTGATGATTTTAAAAGGGACCCTATCGGTATATTTGACTCTATGTCTACTAAGAATGATGAGGTAAAATTTGATTTCTCATTTACATTTATTAGAGAGTTTTTCCCAAACAACAAATTTGATGGAGGATTTGATAAAGCTTTCCTTGAAATATTAAACAATATTTTTATTGGTCAGGGCATTGACGTTGATTTTCTTTTTAGTAGATTTATGCAAAAATTCAGACAAATATTTTTGAATTCAGATAATTTTTTTACGTTATCTATCTTTACCTTAAAATCCTTTAAAATTTTATTGTATCTGGAAGAAATTAATATTTTAATTAGAAGGAGGTTTAATGTGAATGAATCAAATGAAAATTATGAGAGTTTTTTTAAACATTATCCTATTTTTGATGACAGCACAAAAAAAGCACTTTTTTTAGAAGGCGTACTAATCCAGAGGTTACTTAACATACAATACCGCGATCGGAACTCTAAACCATTTAGAAAAAAACTTAATGGTTTAAAGATCGATGAAAAAATAGCAAAAAAGATATTTAGTGAAGCAATAAATAAACTAGAAGAATATGATGAAAACTATTACAAAAAATTAGAAGAAATTATTGGATCTTATCTTATGAATAGTGATTTTTCAAGGTATTCAGTTGATGAATTAAGCTATTATTTTACATTAGGTATGGTTTTAGAGAAGAAATTTAAAAAAAATGAAGAAAACTTGGAGGAAAACTGATGATTTTAGATAAAAAAAGCGAGCTTTTATTTTGTTACGATGTTACAGATGCAAATCCAAATGGTGATCCTGCAGATGAGAATAGACCTAGAATAGATGAAGAGACAAAGATAAATATTGTTACTGACGTTAGACTAAAGCGAACAATTAGGGATTATCTTATTGAATATAAAGGATATGATGGGACAAATGGGAAAGATATTTTTGTTAGAGAATTGCCTAGTAAAGAAGGGGGTATACAAGATGCAAAAGAAAGGGCGAGGGATTTTGGGGAAAATCAAGAGAAAGTATTAGAACAATGCATTGATGTAAGATTATTTGGAGGCGTAATTCCTCTTAAAGAACGTGAAAAAGGAAAAAAGAATGATGAATCTCGAGAAGAACTTGATAATAAAAGTAATTCCATCACCTTTACGGGTCCTGTTCAATTTAAAATTGGCAGGTCTTTAAATAAAATTGATGTTAAATATCTAAAAGGTACTGGTGCATTTGCATCAAAGGCAGGTAAGGGCCAGGCTACATTTAGAGAGGAATATGTTTTGCCATATTCTTTTATAACTTTTTACGGTATTATTAATGAAACTGCTGCAAGAAAAACTAATATGAGCGAAGATGATTCCAATGAATTGATTGATGCTATGTGGAATGGAACGAAAAATTTGATATCGCGTTCAAAATTTGGTCAGATGCCGCGTTTTTTGTTGAAAGTTGATTATAACGAAAAAGGATATTTTATTGGGGACTTAGATAAGATGTTGAAAATTAAAGATTTTACAAATGAATTTGCTATCAGAAGTTTATCTGATTTTACTTTAGATATTTCGGAATTAGTAAAAGTCTTAGAAAATTCGACAAAAGTTAGTAATGTTTATTATAAAATAGATGATAAATTAAGATTGAGTTGTGAAATACCTCAAAAATGGATTGAACTTCCAAATTTAGGTTAGTATTATGAAAATAGTTGTTTTTGATATATGGGCTGATTATGGGCATTTTAAGGTACCTTTTACCACCACGTCACCCATTAGTTTTCCTGTGCCGCCAAAACCAACTCTTTATGGTATTGTGGGGGCAATTTTAGGTTTGGATAAAGATGAATATTTAAAGTATTTTAATGATAAAAAATGGCAATTTAGTGTCTCAGCAGTGAATCCAATATCAAAAATTCGTATGGTAGAAAATTTTATTAATGTAAAGGTAGCACATGATTTTGTGAGCTTAAATCCAAAAAAATCTTCAAGAACACAAATTAGGCTGGAACTTTTAAAAAATCCTAAATATAGAATATATTGTCAATCGGAAGATAGCAAAATCTATAGTTTATATGATATGTTAAAAGATCACAAATCAGTTTATACCATATCGCTAGGAATAAGTGAATTGCTTGCAAATTTTGCTCTGATTGGTATATATGATGGATTTACAAATAGTAAACCAGATGATTTTGTTGAGATAAATTCTCTTTTACCCATATCTAGCATTGAATTAATTGAAGATATTAAATTATTAATTGAAAATAGAAAATATATTAAACTCAATATGCCTGTAGAACTTTCTTCCGAAAGAGAGCTATTAAAAGCTGATTATTTTTTAATAGAGATGAATGGACAAACAATTTCTGCAAAGCCTAAAGATTATGTTTTTATTAAAGAGCTTAAAAACAACATTATTTTATACTGATGGAATATAAATGTTTTTCTCATCCTAAAAAATACCTAATAGATCATTTGAATAACGTTAAGAAAATTGGTTTAAGTGTATTTGATTCTAAAATCTTATTAAAGTTACCAATTGATGCGGATGATTTTAAGGAAGCTCTGGAAATTGCTCTTTGGTATCATGATTTTGGTAAATCTACAAAATATTTTCAAGAATATCTTCAGTGTTCTGTAGATAACCAAAAATGCTCCTATGGGGAATTAAGAAATCACTCTCTTTTATCTGCTATTTTTGCAGGATATATAGCATATAAAAAATTTAAGTCTAAAGATATAAGATTAGCGTGCTTGGTTTTTATCTGTATTTTAAAACATCATGGGGATATGGATAATTTTAATGATATGTTAGTTGTAGATACAAAAAAGTGGAGGGTTTTAGAAAAACAATGGGATGTTATAATTTGGCATGATTTTAATGAACTGCATCCAGAGTTTTCAGATGTAAAAAATTGTATAGACGATGAACTATATGATGCCTATGATTCTATTGAATGGAATGTTGTTTGGTATTTTGTAAATAATTTGATGTTTTCGATACTTACATATGCTGATAAAAATGATGTAATTTTTGAAAAACCTTTCGAATGTGCAACCAGCATCGATACCAGTGTTGTCTATAGCTATAAGAAAGCAAATTTTATTGTTGATAGTAAGATAAACATCATTAGAGAAGAGGCTTATAATCTTGTAGAAAATACTTTGCTATCCAATTTAGATCAATCTATTTTTTCTCTTAATTTACCAACAGGATTTGGTAAAACTCTTACTGCCGTAAATACGGCTTTACAAATATTAAACAGTGATAATTCTATAAAAAGAATAATCTATGCTTTGCCTTTTACATCTATAGTTGAACAAACTGCTGACGTCGTCAAAAACCTATATGGCTATGAATCCGAAAATATATTAAATGTCCACCATAATCTTGCAGAGATAAAAGTAAAACTTTCTGATGGTTATCTGGATGCTGATAAAGCGCAATTTATAATTGAAAATTGGGATAAACCATTTATAGTAACCACCTTTTGGCAGATTTTTTATTCAATGCTTTCAAATGGAAATTCTATCTTGCGAAAATTTCATAACATTTCTAATTCTGTGATAATTTTAGATGAAATTCAAACCTTACCTTATAGATATTGGATGCTTGCAAACTTTCTTTTAACTAATCTGGCAGAAACACTTAATTGTAAGATTATTATCTTGACAGCTACAATGCCTATGATTTTTGAAAAGGATAAGATCTGTAATTTAATTGGTAAGGGTAATCGTAAAAAATATTTTTCTATTTTTAATAGATATTCTATAAACAAAATCATTCTTGATGGATTATATTTGGATGAACTTTTACCAATAGTAAAGACTCATATCATAGATAATCCAGATAAAGATTTTATGTTTATTTTTAATACTATTAAAAGTGCAAGAGATTTTTTCTTTAAATTAAAAGAAATATTTGTTAACCATAATATATTTTTTCTTTCATCAAGAGTTTTGCCAATTGATAGATTTGCAGTAATTAATCTGATTAAAAATTTTTCAGGACGTAAAATATTAATTACAACTCAATTAGTGGAGGCTGGAGTTGATATTGATTTTGATATAGTATATAGAGACTTTGCGCCCCTTGATAATATAATTCAGGCTGCTGGAAGATGCAATAGACATTGTAGAAAACCAAAAGGTAGCGTTTATGTTTTCAGATTAAAAAATCATGCTAATAAATACGATTGTGAGTATATTTATCATGGCTTATTGTTAGATACTACCTTGTCAATTTTTGAAAAAGTTGAAAAGTTAGATGAATGTAGTTTAAATGATATCATTGATAGCTATTATCAAAAGTTAAAAAATAACTCTTCAACAAATGAATCTAGTGAATTAATTAATAGTATTGAAAAACTTGAATATAAAGGTATTAAGGAGAAATTTAAACTTATTGATGATCTGCCTTCTTATAGCTTATTTATAGAAAAAGATATTAATGCTTCTAAAATTTTAGATAAATTTAAAGAAATACGTGAGATAGAAGATCCATTTGAAAGAAAGAAAAAGTTTTTACAAATAAAGAGTCAATTTTATCAATATGTTATTAGTCTGCCCATGCTAAGTAATGATGCAAAATATTCATATCAATCATTTGATGAAATGGGCAGTTTTAAGATTTTAAGTAAAGATCTCGTTCAAATGCTTTATAAAGATGATGTTGGATTTATAGTTGATACTAATGAAAATTTTTTGTAAGAGTATCAAATGTTGATTTCTCCATCAATTTATAATGCATTTCTTATCTGTCAAAGGCAGGCATGGCTGATGTCTCGTCAGATGGTTGCTGATCAGGAATTTACTTACCTTGATATAGGCAGACTTATAAGCGAAGAATCATTTTCTAGAGAGAGAAAAGAGATATATATTCCTGATTTATCTGCCAAGATTGATATGATAACGCTTAAAGATGGAAAATATTTTGTAGCTGAAATAAAGAAGTCTTCAGCCACTATGCAATCGGGGATTGAACAACTGAAATATTATATGTATCTTCTTAGATTAAAAGGAGTAGAAATTAAGGGAATGATAAAAATACCGCTTGAAAAAAAGAGCTTAGAAATTACTTTGAACTCTTCAGATATTGATTATATCGAGAAGAGAATTCGTGAAATTATAGAAGTTTTAAATTCTGAAAATTCACCCTTAGTAAAGAGAATTAAATACTGTTCAAAATGTGCACACTATGAATTTTGCTTTGTGTAGTTAATAAAATGAAAGAGACTATTTATATTTTTAATAGCGGTAGAATTCAAAGAAAAGATAATACTTTATTTTTTGAAAGCGAAGATGGAACTAATAAGTTTTTACCAGTAGAGAATATAAAAGAAATTTTTGTATTTGGTGAAGTAGATTTTAACAAAAGAATATTAGAATTTTTAACAACAAAAGAAATAATTGTTCACTTTTTTAATTTTTATGATTACTACATAGGCAGTTTTTACCCTCGGGAGCATTATAACTCTGGGTACATGATACTAAAACAGGCATTAGCGTATGAAGCAATTAATAAAAGGCTCAAGATTGCAAGATGCTTTGTAGAAGGTGCAGCGAAAAATTCTTTGAAAATACTTAAATATTACAATAGAAGGGGGCAGAATTTAAGTAGTATTATCGAAGAAATTGAAAGTTATTTACAAGAAATTGAGTGTCAGGAAAGTATTGAGACATTGATGCATGTTGAGGGAAAAATAAAACAATCTTATTATGGTGCGTTTAAAAATATTATTAATAATAGCGATTTTACGTTTGAAAAACGCACGAAAAAACCTCCTAAAGATTACTTAAATGCTTTGATTAGCTTTTCTAATTCTTTGATATATACCTATTGCCTTTCTGAGATATATCAAACTCATCTAGACCCACGAATGGGTTTTTTGCATGCAACTAATTTCAGAAGGTTCTCTCTGAATCTGGATATAGCAGAAATATTTAAACCAGTAATTGGTGATAGAACCATATTTGCTGTTTTGAACAAAGGAATAATTGACAGTAAAGATTTTGATAATAATTTAAATGGAATTATTTTGAAACCATCAGGTTGTAGAAAGTTTTTAGAAGTATTACAGGAAAGATTGAATCAGACAATAAAACATTCAACTTTAAAAAGAGAAGTTAGTTACAGAAGATTAATAAGATTAGAATGCTATAAGATTGAAAAGTTTCTTATGGAATATTATGAATATAAGCCATTTGTTATGGATTGGTAATGTTTATAATCTTGTACTATGATGTAAGCGAAAAACGATGTTCAAAGATGTTAAAAAAGTGCAGAGCATATTTGCAGTGGGTCCAAAACTCAGTTTTTGAAGGGAATTTAACTGAGTCACAACTTAAAAGATTGATTTCTGTTTTAGCAAAGATTGTAAATGAAGAAGAAGGCGATAGCTTAATTATTTATAAGTTCGAATCTCAAAGATATACAGATAGAATCGTCGTAGGAAAGGATAAGAAATCAGATATTAATTTTATTTAATTTATCTGTCGATTCCAAATAATGACAAATATATGATATATAGACAGAATCTCTTTTAAAATAAAAGCATAAATATTCAGCTTTTTTATTATGTTAAGCTTGGAATTTCATGTTTAGTATGCTAAAATACTTAGTTAAGTCTAGTGGTTTTTACGATACCTATGAGGAATTGAAACGGATAACAAGCTCATGTCTAAGCAAATTAAGTAACTCTGTTTTTACGATACCTATGAGGAATTGAAACACTCCCCAAGAATAATTAACTCATCGTCATCTCCCTTCTGTTTTTACGATACCTATGAGGAATTGAAACCAAGATGCATATAACAAAGCAATGGCTCAAATGATATGTTTTTACGATACCTATGAGGAATTGAAACATGTTTTTTGAAAGGAGAACGAAATATGGATTATGGGTTTTTACGATACCTATGAGGAATTGAAACAGAAACCAAATAACATTCAATGGGCAACAAAATATAAGTTTTTACGATACCTATGAGGAATTGAAACTACAAAAGGGGCAAAAACCAATAAAGATTTTGTTATGGTTTTTACGATACCTATGAGGAATTGAAACTCCAATTGATCCAGGTTGTTTAGGTTTTGATTGTAATAGTTTTTACGATACCTATGAGGAATTGAAACTAAAAAATACAAAGAAAAATACAAAGAAAAATACAAAGTTTTTACGATACCTATGAGGAATTGAAACCTGTATCTATAATCAACTACTTCTGGGAATATTTTTGAGTTTTTACGATACCTATGAGGAATTGAAACGAGTGTAAAAATAATATTGTGCGTAGTACTAAAATAGTTTTTACGATACCTATGAGGAATTGAAACTACGCTCACTCGGAAAGAGTGAGCGAAGATCAGATGGTTTTTACGATACCTATGAGGAATTGAAACTCTTTTCTTGTTTTGCCTGTGCTTTCTTTTCCGCAAGGTTTTTACGATACCTATGAGGAATTGAAACTATTTTTTGTGTTTATTTAAATAATCTGAAATACTGTTTTTACGATACCTATGAGGAATTGAAACAGAAAATTTGAAACAATTGATGATCTTATTGTTGCAGTTTTTACGATACCTATGAGGAATTGAAACAGTATGTCTTCAGAAATGGAAGCGTAAAAATCTTTGTTTTTACGATACCTATGAGGAATTGAAACATAGTCTAAACGTTATTTGGCTTTATACACGTTCAGTTTTTACGATACCTATGAGGAATTGAAACCAAAATAAATCAAGTGTCCCAGCAAGAGATTTTACGGTTTTTACGATACCTATGAGGAATTGAAACATGGGAAAACAGATAAAGCAAAAGAAGATGCGCAAAAAGTTTTTACGATACCTATGAGGAATTGAAACGAGTATGAAGAAGGTTATGATGATTTCGATTAATATAGTTTTTACGATACCTATGAGGAATTGAAACAGGGCATCCAGGATAGATGTGGATGAAGATGGATTTAGTTTTTACGATACCTATGAGGAATTGAAACTAGATAGTTCGTGTTGTCTTGCAAAATCAGATATCCCAGTTTTTACGATACCTATGAGGAATTGAAACTATAGAAAATATAAAGAAAATATATAATTGTACTAAAGTTTTTACGATACCTATGAGGAATTGAAACAGCTTTCCCACGTGAGGAAAGCTTCTTTGATCTTTGTGTTTTTACGATACCTATGAGGAATTGAAACAGAGTGCGGTTTGATGTATACATACACACCCACTCAGTTTTTACGATACCTATGAGGAATTGAAACGGCATGCAGACACAGCTAATTGGTTGCTCATTGATGGTTTTTACGATACCTATGAGGAATTGAAACTTGATGTCCCAGCCTTGAAGGAATTTAGGGATAAAGGGTTTTTACGATACCTATGAGGAATTGAAACTCACATCACGCCAGTACAAATACTCCTCAAAAAAGAGGTTTTTACGATACCTATGAGGAATTGAAACATGTCTATACTTCAAAATAAACATTAACTCTATTAAGGTTTTTACGATACCTATGAGGAATTGAAACTCGTATGGGATAAAGCTGTATTGATGTTCCCAATAGGTTTTTACGATACCTATGAGGAATTGAAACATGTCTATACTTCAAAATAAACATTAACTCTATTAAGGTTTTTACGATACCTATGAGGAATTGAAACATGTTTTCATTCTTGACCCTGAAGACCCAGGCTATTTCGGTTTTTACGATACCTATGAGGAATTGAAACTACAATAAATATTCTCCTGTTCGGAGATCCCTAATTTGTTTTTACGATACCTATGAGGAATTGAAACCAAATCAAATTAAAATCTTCTGTGATTTCTTTCGAGTTTTTACGATACCTATGAGGAATTGAAACCAAATCAAATTAAAATCTTCTGTGATTTCTTTCGAGTTTTTACGATACCTATGAGGAATTGAAACTAGCAATTAGCAAACACGCCCTTCATGTTTATTACATTGTTTTTACGATACCTATGAGGAATTGAAACATGAATTACGAAATGATTTCAACAAACTACTTTGGCTAGTTTTTACGATACCTATGAGGAATTGAAACGTGTACACATTATATTTATCGTTAAAAAAAGCAACGGTCAAGTTTTTACGATACCTATGAGGAATTGAAACATGAAGTTTTTTAAAAACTAAGTTAAAAAATTATTCTAAAAATGATAAAATACTTAAAACTGGGATTGTGTGGGGTGAAAAATGAAAGAGATAAAAGTAGAATTTGAGACAATTACTCCTGTGTGGACGGGAGATGCCTGGGGTGAATCAAAAGAAATCAGGCCGTCATCTTTAATGGGGAGTTTGAGATTTTGGTTTGTAGTATATTGGAAAACTGTTAAAAATGGTAAAACAGAAAATTTAAATAGTGACAATGTTGTCATCGATAACTTAAGTGAACTCGAAGACCCAAAAATTGGTCGTACGTTAAATCAAATTTTAAAAAATCACTTAAAGAACAATAATGATGATAAAAGCTTTGATGAAATGTTAGATCAATCATTAAAAGAATTAGGTTTACCTATTCCGTCTCGTTTATTTGGATTTACAGGTTGGAAGAGTAGAATTGAAGTAAAAAAGATTGATTCTTATGAAGAAAAACTTAGACTTAATGAATTAGATTTCAACTTTCCAAGTAGTGATAGTATTAAAGTTAATACAAAGTTCTGGATTAAAAAGAATCTTTTTGAAAATAACAATTCGGAAATAATTTTGTTTAAAAATATAAAATTATTGATTAGAACAACTGAATATTGGCAGAAAAAATATTTATCTGATTTTTTTTGATTTTTATAAAGATAAGCCAATTTTAATTGGGGGTAAACTTTCTTTTGGCTTCGGATTAGTAAATATTAAAGTTGAAGGTGATAAAAATGAAAATAAAAGAAATATTAGCGACTACAATGATATAATTCGTGTCCACAAAATAGAAAAAGTTAAATATAACAACCAAAAAAAGGTATTGGGATTTAATTTTAAATACTTTTTAAGGAAGAGTGAAGACAAGTGTCTTAGAAAAGAAAACTTTGGGGAGCAAAAAGCAGCATCACGTATATATGTATCTAATTTACTAGGGGATAATGATTCGGTTTATTTAATAAATTTTAATAATCCATTCGATTATAACGAACCATTAAAGAAGGAGATATTTGATAAATATAAAGAGTTATTGTTTAAATTTACAGAAGGACAGGGTAATTTAAATGGGTAATGTTAAATATGACGCATTTGCAGAAGCTATTGAAAATTTTAATTCTTTTATAAATAATGAGACAGAGGCAAGATATTATTTAGAATTGAAATTTAAAGATTTAAGAAAGAAATCCGATGAAGTTAAAGGGTTTTGTGAGAAGATTAAATGTAAAAAAAAGTTTCCTGTACCTACTAAAGAATTTCAAACTGCAAAAGAAATTTCAAACTTTATATCTATTGACAATAGAGAAAATAATAGTTTAAAAAAATTTATAAAAAAACTTCCCATTTATTCATTTATAATTCGGGCAGAATTTAAACTAAAACAGCCTTATTTTTCTAAAGATGACGATGAATATTATATAATTCAAAATTCTTGCTTAAAGGATAAGGCTTTTAAAGTTCCAATGATAAGGGGTTCAGGGTGGAAAGGGGCCTTAGCAGGATCGTTTAAAGAATTAATTAATGAAAAGGATAACTTGGATGGAAAAAGAGAAATCATTAACAGCTACTTAAGAATTTTTGGGGCAGGTTCTGAAAATATAAAAGGGATAGAAGAATATTTAAAAGAGAATAGTAGTGATATAGAGCAGTTTAAAGAAAAGATTCTGGAATTTATGTTATTTGAACTTGGGATGAAAATAGACAAAGATCTTATAGACGAAATTAAGAGTAAAAAATCATATGAAGAACTTAAAAATATTCTTTGTGAAAAAATATCTGAAAAACATCAAAAAGACAACAAAAATCTTCCAATTGAATTTCAAACACATAAAGGTAGGGCAATATTTTATCCTACATATTTTGACAAGCTTTCTTTAGAAGTTATAAATCCTCATGATAGAAGAAAAAGGGCAGGAACTCAGCCCATTTTTTATGAAGTAGTTCCAAAGGAAACAAAAGGTATCTTGCAAATTATTTATGTTCCTTTTGATGCGGTTTTAAAAGCAGATAATGAGATAAAAGACGAAGCAAAAAAGGATTTAGAAAACCTTATGTCAGCAATTGAAAGGGTATCGGAAAATGGGATAGGAGCTAAGACAAAGCTTGGTTGGGGAACTTTTGAGATAATAGATAACGAAAAGTATTATTGTATTAATGGAGATGTTGAGTCCATTGTAACTATTGAAAAAATGGGGTGGAAAAAATGTTAGAGTTAAATTTGGAAAATTTAAAAAAATATAGAGATGATATTTTAAAAGCTGAGATAGGAACATTGTTATTTAACTTAGGGAAAACACATGTTGGATTTTCACCTTGGAGACCATTTTTCTCCAATTCAAATTATAAATGGTCAAGTTACAAAGATTATGTTGATAATTTTTTAGACGGAGAACTTAAAAACACTGATATACAACTAAAAGATTTTATAGATGCGACGCAAATAGATCTAAATTTTATATCTAGTTTAAAGCTTAAATTTAAAGAAATAATGAAAGGTGACAAAAGTTCTTCAGATTTTATTAAGAAAATTTTCTTCCGTGGTTGCGAAAATATAAATTCTGGTATAGATAAAGGATCGCCAAAAGAGCAACTAAAAGGCAATTTATGGATTTCAAACGCTTTTGGATCTTTTAAGAAAAATGTAGAACTACAAAATCTTGATGACGCAAGAGTTTGCTTTTACAATAAGCTTCATAACTTCCTTTCATGTAACAATTACTACAGTAATCCAGAATGGAGAGAAATAAGAGAATTTATTTTTGATGAAATTAAAGAGTGGTATTCCAATCTTTTAAGCGATTCGCGTTTTCCTGTAAATGATGTTACTCTATGGGATCAGGCATATATGAGCGCTACTATGTTTAAGGCAGTATTAGCTCAATTGTGCATGGAACCATCAAAAGTAGAAGAATACAAAAATAATCCGTCTGATATAAAATGGCGTATTCTGGGAATACAATATGATAAACTTGGGTTTGCTGAAAGAGGTTTTAAGCCTCAGCAAATACAGTGGTACAGAGACATAGCAAGAGAGATAGACAATGAAATAAAAAATCTTCTGGAATATGAATATCCTGTTGGCAATGAGATTTATCGCGATGAAACAGGAATATATTTTTTAGTTGGAGAAGATTTAGGGGAGGATTCTGAAGATAATAGTAAATTAGCTACGTTAAAAAATGACTTAAGAGATATAAAGGAAAAAATATTAAATATTTTCAAAGAAAAAACTCTTGATGAGTTCTATCCTGCCATTTTTCTTACTAAGAATTCCAGAGGGCTTATGAATCTATGTTATCTTCTTGAAAGTGCAAGGGAGAACTTTTTAAAGACAGATTGGAGTAAAAAAGATAAAGACAAATTTATAGAAAAATCTGGAAGTGATCGGGCAATAGGAATATGTCAGATTTGTAGGCAAAGGCCTGTATTTGAATCAGATATAAAAGATGATGAAAACAAAAATATTTGCAACGTTTGTTATAAAGAGAAAACAGTGGGCAGAATTAGCAAATGGTTTGAAGATACAAGTAAAGAGACTATCTGGATGGATGAATTAAAGGATAAAAACAAGAGAGTCGCTTTGGTAACAATGAAGTTTGAGCTTCATGATTGGTTAAATGGTGATATGCTGAGTAGCATGGTATTGCAAAAAGACATTAACTTTGTAGAGGATGTTAAAAAGCTAATTGGTAATCTTATAAATATTTATAAAAACAATCAAGATAAAAAAGTTTCAGATACTGTTCTAAAAAATTATACAGATATAGCTCTTGGTAAACTCAAGGTCAAAGACAATAAAATTATCGAAAGTTTATTACTTGAACGCTCTATTGGTGATAAATGGGAAAAATTTATTTATGAAAAATTAGATGATTGGGATTCTGTTCAAAATAAGCCTAGGAAAAATAAAATTGATTTTGATAATGCAGAAATAAAATGGCAAAGTCTTTCAGACGAGAATATAGAATTTCTTTCTATTCTTATTCTTCAATTCCTTCTCAGGAAAAATCCTTCTCCTGCAAGGTTAAGAAGAATTTGGGAGAGTACTAAAGAATTTTTTGAGGATATAGAAAGAAACATATGTAGTTATGCAGGTATTCCACCCGAGAGAGGCATAAGGTATTATCGAGAAAATGACAAAAACCTTCAGGAAGGTGAGTATTATGATGGTGAAGCAATTTTTTGGGTCATAGATAGAAAGATTTATTTAATATCTTATATTAATGATAAGGATTTAATAAACAAAGAATTTAAGTTAAAAAAATATCCTAATGTTAAAGAAAGTGTTGGAACTTTTAAGGTGAATGATAATAATAAAGAAAATTACCAACCATATATGTCGATAATTGACCCGACTCCTATAAGCTGGCAGTTTATTATACCTGCTGAATATGTGCCAAATTTGATAGATATCGTAATGAAAAAATACGATGAAAATTTTAGATTTGTGTACGGAAAACTGCCTTTACATATTGGAGTAGTAGTGCAGGATTATAAAAAGCCGCTATATGTTGGAATTAATGCGCTTAGAAAAGTTAGAAGAGATGTTAAAGATAAAGATTTAAAAAACTTAGAAGTATTTGTAAAATCTTCTGAAATTAAAGAAAGATTAAAATGTCAGAAAACAGAAGAATTACTGAACAATACACAAAGTTATTATTCGTTGTATAAAAGTAAAACAGAAGCCGACAAAGGGTTTAAGTTTTATTTCTTAGAATCAAAGAAGAAGCAAGAAACTATTAAGAGTATTGATAAATTTGATGAAAAAGAAGAGGTATCAATAATTCCAAATACCTTTGACTTCGAATTTTTGGATACAAATACCAGACGAAATGACATTTTTTACGATGAAAAAGGAAAAAGAATACTTGAAATAAAATCAAATAGACCATATGACTTAGAAATATACTGGGGAAAATTTAAGAAATTTAAAGAACTTTTTAAAGATAAGTCAAATTCATCAAAATTAAACAATCTAATTAGTTTACTTTATGAAAAAATTCAAGATTGTAATGAAAATTATGCTTCTTTTATAGCTGCTTCTTTTTTAAATATTCTTGAAATAAATAAGAATGATGTAATGAAAAAGAGAATTTCTGAGATATTTGAATTAAATGAAGCAAATTTCCATAATGAATTGATTAAAAAATTTGAGGATAAGAAAAATCTATA
Source organism: Thermodesulfobium sp. 4217-1 (assembly GCF_039822205.1). Taxonomy (NCBI): domain Bacteria; kingdom Pseudomonadati; phylum Thermodesulfobiota; class Thermodesulfobiia; order Thermodesulfobiales; family Thermodesulfobiaceae; genus Thermodesulfobium; species Thermodesulfobium fumaratoxidans. Next base: position 62,238 of record NZ_JBAGBW010000004.1, on the reverse strand, counting down.
TCTATTTTTGGATATGTTTGATTTTTGGCACAAAATGTTAAAGGAGGTTAAAGGTGAGTAAAGTTGAAGAGCTCAAGGTTTATAGTATAGCTACAGATCCTATTTACATTGGTACAGGCGGATATACTATAGGTAGAGTTGACAATACTATAGTAAGAGACCCAATTACTAAGCTTCCAAAAATTCCTGGCAGTTCTTTAGCTGGAACTTGGAGATATTATATGGCACTTGAACTTTTAACTAAAGTTAGAGGTAAGCAACCTGAATTTAATGAAATTAAAAATTGCAAGGGGAAAACTTTAGAAGAGAAAATAAATAATTGGACTAAAAAAAGTAATTCTAATGATTGCAAGGGGGAAGACTGTTTGAAATTTAGTGGCAATGTTGTGGCAAAAATAACCTGTGCAGGGCAGGATAATACTTCACAAGAAGAATTATTGAATTCACCAGATGCTAAAAATAAGGAAGGCAAAACGGGTCATTGTGGACATTGTATAGTTTGCAAGGGTTTTGGATTTTCTAAAAAAGATATAAGTTGGCAGGGAATGTTATTCTTTTCTGATTTACAGATTGTATTTTTCCCTGTATTTACTATGTCTGGAACTAAATGGATAACTACTGAGAGAATTTTAAAGGAAGTAGGGTTTTCGTTAGATGTTAAAGAAGATAATAAAGATAATAATGATGGACAAGTTAAGGTTGTTGTTGAGAATATATATGATGACAAGAAAAGTGGCTATATAAACCTGGGATGGCTATATTTGCCATATATTGCTGAAAGTTGTAGTATAAATTTAAATAAAGTATATGTTAATAATATTATTTCTAATAAAGATATTGTAATAGTTCCTGAAAATTTGTATTCTCAGATAGTAAACTCAAACCTTGAAGTTAGGACGTCTGTATCTATCGATCCAATAACAGGAGCAGCAAAAGAAGGCGCTCTGTTTACATCAGAAGCTATTCCAAGAGGAACAATATTTTACTCAACTATAAGAATTTTTGATAAATCTGTTTTTAACGGCATAGATGGGGGGTTAAATTGCCTTCCAACAAAAGAACAGTTAAAAGAGGCTCTTGAAGATTCGAAACACTATTATGAAACTCTTGGAATAGGCGGAATGACTACAAGAGGATTTGGAAGGCTAAAGATCTTGACTAATTTAAAATCGAATTCTGAAGCACAAAGTGGGGGAGTACAAAATGGAAAACAATCTTGAAGCAACTATAAATAAGATAAGTTATGAAATTGTAAATAACAAAATAATTAATGCTAGTGAAATAAATAAAATGCTAGGAGTTTTAGCAACTGATGGAGCTTATGCCTGGTGGATTTACACAAATGTTAAAATTGGTTCTAATACAGTAAAATTAATGCGTATCATCCTTTGTGAAGATATTATAAAAAATATTTTTAAAAATATTTTGGAAAATTTAAAAAATGAAAATACTGACTATTTCTTATGTAAAGAAAACAGTGAAAATGAAAAAGATGTTTTAGAGAGTTTTGAAAAGTTCTTTCTTTTACTATCGGCAGATCTGCATCAACTTCTCTTCTTTAAAGACGTGCTTGAGAGAATTTTAATATATGCGCGCTATCACGCAAAAGCAATGGAGGATTTGAAGTGAGCTGGTATAAACTTGTTTTTAAGCAAAATCAACCAATTCATATAGGCTCATCGAAATGGGGAGTTTTAAAAGAGACAGATATCTTTATATCGGGCCAAATAATGTGGGGAGCTTTGGTGAATTCTTATCTAAGAAAAAATGGATTTCAAAATATAGAAGAAGTTCAGAAGAGTTTCGAAAGAATTTCTAATTTTTTCCCAGCTTTCAATGAAAGTAATTTTTTAAAACCATCATATAAAAGTGGGGAATTTTATTTGGAAGAATTTAGTGAGGTAGAATTTAGTGAGGTAGAATTTAGATTATACTTTGTAGATACTTTTGTCCAGACTGCAGTAGAGCCTGTGAGCAGAAAGGCAAAGGACAAAAGTCTTCATGAAATAGATTATTTGCTTCCACGACCCAAAAATGATTTTTATGAAAAACTGAAGAGAAAAGGGTTTAAAGATAATCTCTACTGGATGGGAATTATTTACTTAGATTCTGATCGTATAGAAAACTTTATCGAAAAAGGCTTAAAAATATATGTAGGAGCTGATATTAGATATGGTTATGGAGAATTAGAACTTGTTAATAAAAAAGAGTTAAAAGATAGTAATGATACCGTTTTCCAAATAGAAAATAATAAAGTAAAAATAGCCAAAGACAAAGATAGCTTATATTTTATACCCTTTAGCAATGATATAACCTTTGAAGGGGAAATTGAGTTGCTGGGCGAGTTTGATTTTACTAAAAATAAGCCAAAGATGACTGATGCAAAATTTTACTTATCTGTTGGAAGTAAGATTACTAAGATTACTAAAAGAGATAATATTTTAGGAGATTTAAAGAAAGGTAAAGTTATTTTTAATAATTTTTAGTTGTATTAAATAATTTGAAAATTTACTTTTACTTACTTTCCCCATCTCTATGCCAGGATGACTTTTTTTCTACTATAAATAAACTTAAAAGGAATGCAATGCAAAACAACAGGCAAAGTGTAAAAAATACGTTGTTAAATGACATTATCAATGCCTGCCTGTCTACAAAATTGCTGAGCATTGCATACGCTTTATTTTGAAGATCTGCTGCGCTTGCTCCCTGCATCATAAGCACTTGATTCATTCCAGCAAAAAAATTGGTTATTGCTGGTGATGTGGTAAAAGGACTTAGCAGTGTTGCTGGGTTTGTCATAAAACCTTGAACGGTATATGGGCTGTTTGTTACAATGTGCTCTGTAAGGTAGGCTCTATTTATAATTTGATAGTTTTCAAGTTCTGTGGCAAAAACAGCTGTGCCTATACTCCCGCATAGCACTCTTACAAGATTGAAAATCCCAGCGCCTGAAACGATATCTTTTCTGTCAAGGGCCATAAGCGCTACGGTGCTTAGCGATACGAATATAAATGCAAATGCGATGCCTTGAACAAACTGGGGCCAGAATAGATCCCACGCTGACGTGTCAAGGCTCATAAAGCTAAGAGGCAGGAAACTAAGAGATATCAGAGCAGCAGCGAACATTATCATTTTCTTTGGTCCAGTTCTATTGTAAAGCTTTCCCGCAATAGGCATAAACATAGCCATAGAAATACTTCTGGGTATCATAGCGATCCCTGCTTCGGTAGCGCTGTATCCTAGTGATTCCTGAAATAAAATAGGGACCAAAAATAGTCCAGCAAATAGACCCATTCCGAATATTCCCTGAATGACTGTGGGATTGGAAAAACCAAAATTTTTCAATAATTTTAGATTAACTGCGGGTTTTTCACAGGTAAATTCTCTAATTGCAAATAGGATCAATGATATTGCCGCAACAATGGCAAGATTTACTATAAATTGAGAACTAAACCAGTTATTTTCTTGCCCCTTCTCAAGCATTACTTGCAGCGCACCAAGACCCAATGCCATTGTAATGAGCCCGAAATAGTCAATCTTGATCCCCTTTGAAAATTTTTCTGATTTGTTCAATATGAATATAAAAATTAAGATTAAATCTATAATTACAAAAGGAATGTTTATATAAAAGATCCAGTTCCAACTGATATTATCAGTAATCCAGCCCCCGATAGTAGGTCCTAAGCCAGGGCCAAGTACGATGCCTATTCCAAAGAAGCTCATTGCCTTGGCTTGTTCATTCGGGGGGAAGGTCTCTCTTAATATCGCCTGAGAGAGTGGGATTAGGGCTCCTCCTCCGATTCCCTGTAAAACTCTAAAGATTATTATTGACTCGAGATTCCAGGCAAATCCGCACATAAAGGAACCGATTCCAAAAAGCAATACCCCTGCGAAAAAGCACCTTGTTTTGCCAAACATTGATGTAAGAAAGTTAATTGCTGGCATTATTATTACATTCGCAAGCATATAGGAAGTAGAAATCCATGTAGCTTCTGATATAGATACTCCTATTGCACCTCTAATGGTAGGAATTGCTACGTTTACGATGCTAATATCAAGTGAGGACATAAAAATACAAATCATTACAGCCACAGTTATCATTATCTGACTAAAGCCCAACTTTATCACCTCTTTTAAATATTTTATACCAATTTTTTGTTTTAATGTTAAATATTTTGTTTATAATTTCAAAGCGTATTTTTTTAAACAAAATATAATTTTTAGATAGTATAATAATTTCATGAATAGAAGAGATTTCGTTAAATTAACTTTTGGTCTGTTTGCATCTGTATCTTTGCTTGAATTTCCTACCAAGCTTTTTGCTCAGGAAGACACTCTTTATTTGAGGTCTCTGGAACTTCTTAACAATAAGATTAAATTCTTTAGTGATGATTACTTTTCTTTTATAGTGATGGGGGATAGCCATAGGAATGATAGAGTTTTAAAAAGGGCATTTGAGCTTGCAAGATCTTATGATCCGTTGTTTGTGCTTTTTACAGGCGATATGACAAACGATGGTTACGAATTCGAATACAAAGATTTTCTAAACATGTGCAATATGCTCGGCGATATTCCTATTTTTCCAATAATTGGAAATCATGAGGTAAGAAATTCTACCAAGGCTTTGTATGAAAATTATATGGGACCTCTGAATTATACGCTTGGTGTGGATAGATTGAACTTGAAACTGGTATGTATGGATAATTCTGAGGGTATATTGAAAGAAAATCAGCTGCAATTTTTGGATAAAGAGCTCTCTGACGATCGCAAGATTCTATTCGTGGCCATGCATGAGCCGCCATCTTATGGTGATTGGTGGATACACTCATATGACAAAGGCGATAAAGAGGCGATAAATATAATATCTGCACATCAGGTAGACTCGGTTTTTCAGGGGCACATTCATCTTTACGACCACAAGGTCATTGGCGGAATAAATTATTATATTTCTGGAGGTGCAGGCGGCAAGATCTTCCCTTTGAATTTTGGAGATCCTTCTTACAACATACTTCATGTAAAGGTTATCAAAGGCAAGGTTTCTGTGGAAGAGCTTCAGCTACGAAGATTTTTCGATGTTAATAAACTTTTAACTTAGCAAATAAATTCTATTTAAAATTAAGCTAAATTGGATATTCTTTCCAGCGCCATAGCGCTAAGGTGGGTGATAGCATCAAGTGCTATTCTGTCATCAATTTTTAAATTTTTAACATCTGTGATGTTTACTGCTATTATTCCATAAATATCTTTTGCAGTGAGCATAGGCAAATATAATGCTTTTGTGTTCGAGAAGGTATCGGTTCCAAATCCTGCAGATTTTTTGTTTACAAAACACCATGAGATTATTCCTTTTATTTCTTGACTTATTTCAAATTTATCAGTTTTCGCACCTAATTTAATTTTTTCTTCTTCTTTAATGAATATAGCTGTTTCACATAAAAATAATTTTTTTATGTGATTTATAGTTAAAGATAAAACGTGATTTATATTTCTTGCCATTACCAGGTCTGAACTCAATTCATATAATCCTATCTCTCTTTTCTGGCTCTCTTTAAGAGTTTCAACTTTATTTTTAAGCTTCGAGGCTAACATGCTGATGGTGGCAACAGCAATAGAATAAACCATGAAGGAAAAAAAATAGTTTAAATCTGATATTGCAAAGCTGAAATACGGCGGTGTAAAGAAAAAATCAAAAATTAGCAGGCTTAAAAGAGTAGACAACAGCGTTGGCAATATCTGGAGGAAAAATGCGTTTAAAATTAGAGCTAATAAAAATAGGGATATCATATTGGTATGATTTAAATATCCTCTTAGAATATAAGCTAAAATTGACACAACAAAAATATTAAATATTCCTATTGCGTATTGGCCTGGGTAGATAAGCTTGAATTTTTTCTTTTTAAGATTGGCTGATTCTTCCTTTAGATCAAGCATGTATATATCTATATTCTTTGTCTTTGTGATGAGCTTTTCCGGTATGCTGCGTAAAATCATATTAAATTTTTTTGGTTTACCTATAACAATCTTGGTAACGTTATGGCCCTTGGCATAATCGATCATCTCTTTGGCGGTATCATCGCCCTTTAGCCAAACAATTTGGCCGCCGAGGGTTCTAACCAAATCAAGAGCTCCATTAAGCCATTTCATCTCTTCTTCTGTGAAAGATTTATTTTTTTGTGTTTCTACATGAAGTGCTATCCATTGAGCGTCTATTTCACTGGCAAATCTATATGTCGCTCTTACAAGCTGTTTTGCATACGGACTTGCAAAAACTCCCACAAGGACTTTTTTCTTTATAGACCATGGACCTGCTACTGCATGCCGCATCATATATAGGCGCATTTTGTCATCTACGCTGTCGGCTACAACCCTTAATGTAATTTGTCTTAAAGCTAGTAGATTTCCCGCTTTAAAATATTGGTCTATAGCATTCTTAGCCATGTTTTCAACATATATCTTGCCTTCTTTGAGCCTTTTTATAAGCTCTTCGGGCGTGAGGTCTACCAGTTTTATTTCAGCCGCTTCTTGAAAAAAATTATCTGGTACTGTTTCTTTTATAGAAATTTTTGAAATTTGCAAGACGATATCTTTAAAGCTTTCAATGTGTTGGACGTTGACTGCGGTATAAACGTCTATCCCAGCATTTAGCAACTCCACTATGTCTTGATATCTTTTGGAATTAGGGAAGCTGGGGGGATTGGTATGGGCAAGTTCATCTATAATTACTATTTGTGGATTTCTTTTTAGTATTTTTTCAAAATCTACCTCTTTTAACTTTAAGCCCTTATATTCTACTCTCAATGTAGGTATGATCTCTAAACCATCAAGTAGTGCTTGTGTTTCTGGACGATTGTGAGTTTCTGCGTAACCAACTACGATATCAATGCCTTCATTTTTTCTAAGATGTGCATCGCTGAGCATTGAATAGGTTTTTCCAACTCCAGGGGCATATCCCAGATAAATTGTAAGCTGGCCTCTTTTAGCTTTTTCCTCGCTTATTGCGAGTTGAAGCATTTCTTCTGGAGATGGTCTTTTTAGTTCTTCATCTGGCATATTGTTTCTCTATCTCTAAAAGTTTTAAATTTAATTTAAGAACGTTTACTCTATTAGCTCCAAGAAGTCCAAAGTCTTTTGGCTCAGTGTTATTTATAACAAGCTCTTTTAAAGTGTCTTCTGGTATGTTGGTAATCTTTGAGATTCTTGGAATCTGAACCATGGCTGATTCTGGTGTGATGTCTGGATCTAGTCCGCTGCCAGAACCCATAACCAGGTCAGAAGGAATAGGCAATTCTATCCCATTTTTCTTTAAAAATTCAATCCTATTTTCTATTTCTGAAATAAGTTTTGGATTTGTAGGGCCTAAATTTGAACCGCCACTAGAGGTTGCGTTATATGGACGATCAGGCGTTCCTGAAGGTCTTGACCAAAATAAATCAGGTCTTGTGCTAAACGATTGACCGATTAAGGCTGAGCCCACTGCAACCTTGTTTTGATATATAAGGCTGCCGTTAGCTTGCCATGGAAAAAATATTTGTCCAATGGCAGTGATTAATAGAGGATAAACTATTCCTGTAGTAAAGGTTAAAATTATAAAAATTATTATACAGCTTTTTAAATTTTTCATTTCTACCTCACTTAAATAAATATGCTTAAAACTAAGTATATTAACTTAATGCCAATAAAGGGTGCAATCAACCCGCCACCACCGTAAATAAGAAGATTGTATATAAGCAGGTTCTCTGCTTTCATAGGCCTATACCAAACACCTCTAAGAGCTAAAGGGGTAAGCAAAGGTATTACAATTGCATTAAAAATTACTGCTGATAAAATCGCTAAAAATGGATTAGCTAATTGCATTATATTTAGGGTGTTCAACTGAGGGTAAATAGATATTACAGCCGCAGGAATTATTACAAAATATTTTGCTATATCATTTGATATGCTGAACGTTGTAAGAGCACCTCGAGTCATAAGAAGCTGTTTGCCAATATCCACTATGTCCAAAAGTTTTGTAGGATTAGAATCTAAGTCTATAACATTGGCAGCTTCTCTGGCAGCTTGTGTGCCTGTATTCATAGCCACTGCCACGTCAGCTTGAGCGAGAGCTGGCGCATCATTTGTGCCATCTCCTGTCATAGCGACCATCAAACCTTGCTGCTGATATTCTTTTACAAGTCTGAGCTTGTCTTCTGGTTTTGCCTGGGCTAAGAAGTCATCTACCCCTGCTTCTGCTGCTATGGTAGCTGCTGTGAGAGGGTTGTCTCCTGTGATCATTACAGTTTTTATTCCCATTTTGCGAAGTTGTCCAAATCTTTCATTTATGCCAGTTTTTAGTATATCTTTTAGATTTATAACTCCTACAATATCATTGTCATAGGCAACTACTAGAGGTGTGCCGCCTAACTTTGAAATTTCCATAACAATTTTTTCCAAATTTTCAGGAATCTTTCCGCCTATTTGGGATATGTATTCGCTGATAGCGTCAGCGGAACCTTTTCGATATTTATGAGAATCGATGTTTACTCCACTCATTCTAGTTTTGGCGCTAAAGGGTATTGTTTCTGTATTGGCAGGCAATTCATGGAAGCGTAGGTTGTATTTCTCTTTGGCTAATACAACTATACTTCTGCCTTCTGGCGTCTCGTCTGTCAAAGATGACATCAAGGCTATTTGAGCGCATTCTTCTTTAGTGTGACTTCCAGCTGGTATAAATTCAACGGCTTGTCTGTTCCCAAGCGTAATGGTGCCCGTCTTATCCAGTAGCAGCACGTTCACATCTCCTGCTGCCTCTACTGCCTTTCCAGATAATGCAACTACATTTTTTCTGAAAAGCCTATCTATTCCTGCGATGCCTATTGCTGGAAGAAGTGCGGCAATAGTGGTGGGGGCAAGGCAAACAAACAGAGCTACAAGGATTACAAGCGATATAGGTGAGCCATGTCCTGAAGAATTGATGCTATAGATTGAAAGCGCTTTTAGGTTGATTACTACAAATATAAAAACTAATGTAAGAGCTATTAATAAAACTTCGAGTGCGACCTCATTCGGCGTTTTACGGCGTTTTGCGCCTTCTACCATCGAGATCATCCTATCTAAAAAGGTTTCTCCAGGATTGGATGTTATTTTTACTATAATATTATTTGAAATTACTAAAGTACCCCCAGTTACAGCACTCCTGTCTCCTCCTGCTTCTCTTACAACTGGCGCAGATTCACCTGTTACTGCTGACTCGTTTACCAGGGCAGCGCCTGATATTACCTCTCCATCACCAGGTATCAAGTCATCTTGTTCTACAACTATGATATCTCCCTTTTTTAATTGTGTAGAGGGAATGACCTCGAATTTACTATCAAATGAAGCCTTCTCGATTTTTTTTGCCATTATTTGTGTTTTCGATTTTTTTAAAGATTCAGCTCTTGCCTTTCCTCTGCTTTCGGAAAATGCTTCAGCGAAATTTGAAAAAAATACTGTAAACCAAAGCCATATTGAGACCCATCCTGTAAACCAAATAGGTATACTGCTCCCAAAAATGATTTGGCGCACGAACTCAAGTGTGGTGAGTATGCTGCCAATTTCTACTGATAGCATAACGGGATTCGAAATCAATTCTTTCGGGTTTAACTTTTTTAAGGAATTAATTAAAGAAGTTTTAAATATTTCAACACTGTAGAGATCTGATTTTTTTGCGCTCATTTAAAAGCCTCTCTGCATAAGAATATTTTCAAGAAATGGTCCCAATGCTAATGCTGAAAAGAAGGTTAAAGCTCCTACAATAATTATTATCAACATAAGCCATATGATAAAGGGAACGCGGTCAGTAGGAAGAGTTCCGACACTAGGAGGAATGTATTTTTTCCCTGCAAGAGAGCCTGCCATATAAATAACTGCTACCGCAGGCACATAGCGACCAATTAACATAGTTATAGAAGTCGTAATATTATAAAATAATGTGTTCGCATTTAAACCAGCAAGGGCGCTTCCGTTATTATTTGCAGTAGACGCATAAGCATATAGTATTTCGGATAATCCGTGGGGACCAGGATTTAATATAGAACTCAATCCTTCCTTTGTAGTAAGCGCAATAGATGTAAATATCAATATTAAGATGCCTGAAGTTAGTACTATGATTATCGACATCCACATCTCCTTAACTTCTATCTTCTTCCCTAGAAATTCAGGGGTACGGCCTATCATTAGGCCTGCCACGAAGACAGCAATTATTATGAATGCAAACATTGTGTACAACCCTGAACCAACACCTCCAAATATTGCCTCACCTGACAATATGAATATCATCGAAATCATCGATCCAATAGGCAAAAGGGAATCGAGCATAGCATTAACTGCTCCGCATCCAGTTGCTGTGGTAATTGATGAAAAGAGTGTGGAGCCTGCAACCCCAAATCTTATTTCTTGTCCCTCCAGATAATGTCCTGAAATTCCAAGAAGACTAACTATATGGTTGGAAGAAATATTTGCCCAATATTGAATGCCCATAAAGGTTATGAGCAAGAAAAGCATTGTAAAATAAATTGCCCAACCTTGTTTGGTGTTTTTTTGCATCCTCCCAAATGTGTATGTGAGCGAGGCAGGAATAAGAATCATCATAAATGTTTCCAAAAAGTTTGTTAAAGGGTTGGGATTTTCGTAAGGATGTGAAGAGTTTGCGTTGAAAAAACCTCCTCCGTTCGTGCCTGTAAACTTGATTGCTTCTTGTGAGGCTACGGGTCCCATCGGAATAATCTGTGATGAAATTAGATGAACTGATTGATAATCTTTAAAGTTTTGGATAACTCCTTGACTTATCAAGAAAACTGCAAAGATTATCGATAATGGCAAAAGAATGTAAAAAGTTGATCTTGTTATGTCAACCCAAAAATTTCCAATAACTTTTGATTCTCTTCTTGCAAAACCTCGAATTAGCGCAACAAGGATAGCGATGCCTGTTGCAGCGCTAAGGAAATTTTGGACTGCAAAGCCGAGCATCTGGGTTAGATAACTAACAGATGACTCTCCTGAATAAGCTTGCCAATTTGTGTTCGTGATAAAGCTTATGGCACTATTTAAGGCGATGTCAAATGAAAAGCCTTGAAAGTGTTCAGGATTTAGTGGCAGCAATTGCTGTGTTAGAAGTAACAAGAAAAGAAACATAAAACCCAGAAAGTTAAAGAGCAGCATTGATATAGCATACTCTTTCCACTCCATCTGGTTGTCTGGATCTACGAAACTCAATCTGTAAACAAGCAGTTCTATTGGAGAGATGATTTTCGAAAGAAAGTTTTTTCTACCTTCAAAAATATTTGACATGTACAAACCAAGAGGTTTTACGCACAACGTCAATAACGCAAAGAAAATTAAAAACTGCAAAATATCTAAAAACAAATTAATTAACACCTCCTGAAAACATATAAATTTACTATTACTTAAAAGTTAATTATAACCTAATTGAAAAACTGACAAATTAAATTGAGTTATATACTTATTTATATGCTTTAGTCAATTTGAAGGTTGAAGCTATTTTAAATGTTAATTTAGATTTTTAGAAATTTAAAAACCAGGTTTAATCTGCGTTTTCTTTATAGAAAGTTAGCTTATTTGTTTGATAGTATGCGCTTTCGTTGTGGTTTACCACTATCAAACTAAATTCATGGCTCCCGTTTGGAAGGTTTTTTATGCTGACATTGGAATTAAATCCTGAAAATTTGAACTGGGGAATTTTGAAAAGTCTAACGACGTCTTTCCTTGGGAAGCCATAAGTCAATGGATAAAGTTTGCCATCGATATCGGCATATAAAAATGATGCGGTATTTAATGCAAAAGGATCTAGCGCCCATCCATATAGATTTATGCTCTCATATCTTTTTACTATTAATTGAAAACTTTTGTTTGCGAAGGGAAATGGATATTTATGAAAGTAAGTAAGCACGATCAATGGCGGTGAGCTATATTTTCTGAGCTGTTTTATATTTTCCGCAAGGTGAAATTCTTGCTTTGTTTTATCATAAACATTTTGCAGTGGGGTAAACCATCCATGATTCTTGGCAAGCCTTATATTTTCAAACGCTCTGTCCTGATATGGGTATGACATAAAATTATTTAACATATATTGTTTGTCAGATAGCTCTGAGTATGCTGTTTGAATCCAGCCAACATATAAAACGATTGATAGTATAAAGCCCGAAAGAGCTATAAATTTTCTGATATTTTTACTTTTAGCGTTTAAGAAAAGTGATATATAAGATAGAGAAAATAAGAAAAGCGAATACATTGTATATCTTGAAAACATTGCGCTATCAAATCCTAAAAAAATTCTATTTAGACCTACTACCATAGATGTCAAGAATATGAAACTAATAAGTAATATTAAGGCATGGTTTTCTTTATTTAGTTTTCTGCGCAAGAGCCAGAGATAGTTTAATATTAATAAAATTGCGATAATAAACACTAAGGCATAATTTTTGGCAGCTGATGCTATAAAAATCAACATATAGCCCAATAGTGAGGCGGGGTTTTTTAAGCAAGAGATTAATGTGTCTTTTATCGGAGGCGAGATGTAATGCAGAAGAGGAAAGTAAATGTAAAAAATTATGATAGATACAATCAAAAAAATCGAAAATCTTTTATATTGTTTTGTTAACAATAGATATAAAAGAACGATAGGTGCTACGAATAGACCGCCTCCGCCAGTAAAGACTGCTATTATGAAGAATATTATCCCAAGCATAAAGCCATACCCTTCACAGGTAAATGCTGTGATGGATATGATCGAGAAAAGAAGCTCATAATATTGCTGAATAGATGCCATTGGAAAGTTCGACATCAGCTCCCATTGTGAAAAGCAAAGCATTGCTATGACCACTGGAAATAACTCTGATATTTTCAAATTATATTTTTTCTTAAAAAAGATAAACAAAAATAATATTATAAAGAGAAGTCCAAAGTTTCCTACAATTGATAATATTTTAAAGTCTATCTTGCCAATAATATTGAAAAAAAATAGTGTAATAATCCTGTCAAATACAATTCTGTGCTCGTGAAATTGAGAAAAGAGCAGATATAGTCTATATCCGAAGTCGTTATGAGTATAAAATTTGTTTATGAAGTCTAAAATAGCATCATAATCGTCTGAATAGGGCATATTTACAGAAAATTTTATGCTGGTATAAAAATAAAAAATAATCGCTATTACAATCAACGGAATAGAAGTCAGTAGATAAATCTTATTTAATTTATAAATTATATTTTTTAGTAAATTTTTAATTTTTAGCAATATGGCTGATAAATTATTTTTCATTTTTTATTTCTAAATCTTCTTCAATTACCTTTTTGTTTAGCCACTCTAATAGCTTCTTGCTGTTTGACTTTAGATCTTTTCCAGAATGGATAAGCTCGTGAAATCTAAAAGCATCGGTTTTTTCAAGATTGCTCTTAATTAAAAAGTCTGTTAATGGACAATCCTGAATAGAATTGTCGTGTAGAAAGTTTTTTCTTCTCATATATTGAAGATGATATGCAAGTGCTCCAAGATAGCTATGTATCTTGCCTTCTTCTATGGGGAATTTAAAATTTTGTATCCATTGAACTACCTGATTTGCTGGCATTGGCTTAGCCAATGCATATCCTTGTCCATATTGGGCTCCAAGGATGGCTGCTGCCTCAACCATATCTATCTTCTCTAGTCCTTCTACTACTACTTTTCTTTCAAAATCATCGCCCATCTGAATTATACTTTCTACAAAACATAGCGTTTGCAAGGGGTTTTGCCTTATCTTAGACAATAAGCCCTGATCAACTTTTACTAAATCAAATGGAAGATTTGATAACCTTTGCAGGCTGCTGTATCCAGACCCCAAGTCATCCATAGCAATTTGAACTCCAATATTTGAAATCTCATTTATTGAGCGGTCTTGTATATCCTTTTCAATATTTTGAGACTCTAAAAGTTCAAGGGTGAGCCTTTCTAGAGATATTGAATATCTATCTAAAGTATTTTTAATATATTTAGGGAGAGAGATGTCGAGTAGCGAGCAAGGGGCAAGATTGATTGATGAATCAATAAAAAATCCGATAGAATCCCAAATGGAAATTTGATATAATACCTCTTCCAAACCCAAGTGGAACAGCAAATCTAAATCTTTATTGCTTAATAGCGGCAAAAAAACACCAGGGGGGATTATTTCATTATTTGAAATTTGCAATCTGGCTAAGGCCTCTACTTTGACAAATTTTTTTAATTTAAGGTCTAAAATTGGCTGGAAGAATATTTTTAGACCTCCTGAAAATAGCTGCTGTTTATAATAAGTTGCAATGCTTTGGGGCATAACAATTTCGGTTTTTTTATAAATTGAGATAATTTGCTCCCAACGATACTTTAGACTTCTGGCGAATTGACCCATAAATGAAGATTCAAATTGATTTGGAAAGGCGCCATTTAGAACTATTATAGCTGTTGTTTGATTTGATTCGTCTAATATCGGAATACTTAATATAGATCTAATATTATTTTTTAGCGCTATTTCATTTATATAAATGTCATTTAGGTCGTTTGACAGGCAAGCCAAGCTTATAATTTTCTTACCAAGCCACATTTTTGAAAGTATTTTTCGCAAGCTAATATTATTTTTTGCAGGGTTTTCTTTATTTAATAGCGATTCAAAATCTATTGTAGTCCCAACGATGTTATTACCGCTACTGCTTTCTAAGGTAAAAATTCTTTTTTTGTCTAGTCTAATAAGTAAAACCGATTGGATTCCTGGCAGCCTGCCTAGTGGAGTTAGCTCTCTTTCTCTTGCGTCTGGCCATGATATGCTATGCGGTGGGAGACTTGACGACAAAATCTTTAGATATTCTTCTTTATAGGAATTTTCAAATTCAAGTTCTGTTTTAATATCTTGATGAAGTCTGATATCTGCAATCAACAATATCCAATATCTGTCACGAGGCGACATAAGAGTGCTGTTTAAATGATCGCTCAATAGTCTTCTAAATAAATCTGTAGTTTGTAAAAGCATTGAACTAGTCACACCAACTAGCGCATGGGAACGACCTGCATTTTGCGCCCTTTTTACAATTTCATCCTTAGTAGTTTTTGGATTAAAAATAAATCTTAAATGAGCAAACTGGCTTTGCTTTAATTTATCCACTTCTGCTATAGAAAGATTGACAGCAATCTTCTTTTGCTCTGGGTCATGCGATACCTTTTTGAAAAAGGCTTCTATAAATTGAGATATTACAGAATCAAAATCATTTGAGGCGTTTTTTAAAAGTATTGTGGCTTTTTCACCATAAGCATCAAACTCTTCTTCAATTTCAGGCTCATATAGACTTTTGGTAAAAAAGTGATACCAATTTTCTCTATCAAGTTTATGAAGCTTCATGTGGTAAAGAGCTGCGTCAGCCTTTCTTATCAGAGAATCAGTATCCTGGGCATCTTTTGGGTAAATAGAAACCCCTATGCTCATCCCTACATTGGCATATATGCCTTTGGCTACCTCAAATGGAGCTTCAATTGCTTTATGAATGCGTTTCAATATTATTTCGAGTTGTTGATAATATTTTAGATAGTCAAGGTCTTCAATTACTATAATAAATTCATCTCCGCCCAGCCGTATAACCAATTCTGAATTTCTCATTAAATTTTGGAGTCTGTGAGAAAAATCTTTTAGCAACCTATCCCCAGCTTCATGTCCCCATTTATCATTCACTGGCTTAAAGTTGTCCAGATCAATTATACCGACAGCGATATAAGAGCCATTTTTTTTGGATCTTTCAATTGATAGCGGTATGTGATTTTCTAATGCGCGCCTATTCGGAAGTCCTGTAAGGGCATCGTGAAATGCCTGATAAACTATTTTTTGCTTAGTATCATGTAATTCAGTTACATCTATCAGATTCCAAATTACCCCTTTCTCCCCATTTGGAAGAGTTAGTGGAGCGCCTAAAATTTCTGTCCAAATTATAGAACCATCTTTCTTCTTAAATTTATATTCTATTCTTGTTTTTGATTTATCTTTTTTGGATGTTTCAAATATTGGATAAAATTGATAATAAGAAATTTTACTCTCGTGAAGGATTAAAGCGCTTTGACCAATTAGCTCTTCTCTGTCATATCCAAATATTTTGCACATTGCAGGATTGACTTCAGCAATCACTCTTCTGGAATCGACTACGAATATGCCAGCTGAACTATTTTCGAAAATAGTCCTTTGATATTCAAGAGATTGTGAAAGCTGCTTTTGCAGGACATTTCGCTCTGACACATCCTTTATAGCCCAAATGCTGATATTTTCATCATTGTCTCTGACCAGTCCGACTGATACATCGCAAGTTAAGATCTCAGAATTTTTATTCTTATATCGAACGTTATTAATAGATATATTTCCCTTTTTAGATAGTTCTGGATAAAAAGAACCTATACGCTTATACTCGTCTTCATCAGATAGCACCATTCTTGTGGATTTACCGATGAGATCCATTGGTCTGTTATAGCCAAACATCTCCAAACAATGCTTGTTTATCTGGACAATCTTTCTATCCTTTATCATCGCGATTCCTATCATAGCGTTGTCTAAAATGGCTTTTTGTAAAAAATTAATTCTTTTCTGTCGTTTTTGCGACCTTATTTTACTAACACCAATGGAAATGCAGTTGGCAGTTTCATTGGTTAATATTTTACAATCCTTGTATAAAACCCTTTTCTTGTCGCAATAAACAAAAAGAATGGCCCACAGGTGATTTTTACTGTAAATCGGAAATGAGTATCTGGAATAATCTTCAAGTTTATTCTCAGTTTCATCTGTAAAGCTCTGAGAAACAATATTCAATGATAATTCGTTAAAATTTCTTTCGTTTGAATTTCGGGAATCTCTTTTGGCACTTTCAATCAGATTTTGGTTCGCTGCAACTTTGATGGTTTTACCTTCTATATTTTCATCATTGGAGGCTATTATCTTAAAAGCCCCATCTTTATTAATCTTGGCTATAAAAACTAGATTGAACTGGCCATATTTTGAAGCCAAATTACACATTGATTTGAGAAAAGTGTCTTCATCATCCGAGTCATTTACTAGCTGGATAGTTTTTGTCAACAATAAATTTAAATTAAAGAAATATTTGGCTTTTTCGATTTGCAATTTTAATTTATTTCTTATTCGGATGTATTTTGTCAATAAAACATAAAAATTCCTGTAAGAAATAATTTGTTTATATATATTGTTTCTTTTTGCCATAGAAGTAATATCAGGATTTGTTTTTTTAAATTCTCGAATTAAAATATGAGCTTTATTGTTTATATCCTGATTCATAATTACACGCTTTCAGAACTATGCTCCTTATGATTTAAATTTATAGAGATTTGTAATAATTATACTACTAATTAAATCGGCAAATTATATCTTTATCTTCTCAACCTGCCAATTTTCATTTACCCATAGGCCTATAATTTCTACATCATACCAATGTTTGACTATTTTTATGCATTCTCTTATTTGCATTACTTGAGTGTTCATATTCTCTGGATTTCTGGCACAGTCATAGTGTCCAACTATCGCAATAAGTTTTGAGCCGTGAATATTTATGGAAATGTTTAATCTTTCTTTTATAGAATTTATTAGGCAAATATCTGAGTTTTCAGAAATAATTTTGATTGGTCCTGCTTCAGTAATCATATCGACATATTTTACGTCATAGTTATCTTTTATCCAATTTATAACAGGTTCTTGAGTTCTTCCATCCATGCAATTTATAGTGCTTGCAAAGTCCATAAATTAACACCTCATTTGTGTTTATCATTATTATACAAAAAATTTTAAATAAAAGCACATATTAATCTATTAATATAATGTGCTACAAATAAATTTTTTTATATTTCGAATGATTTTAGGCTTTTTTTATATCCAAATGAGTACCGTATAAATTTATAGGGCTATTGTCAATGTACAAATCTTTTTTATAATTAGCTTTTTTTACTTTTAAGATAGAATTTGTTAAAATTAAAATTTAATTTGGAATATAAATGGATATGCGAAATATTTTATTGCATCTAAAGTTATGTACAAAGATCAGTAATTGAAATGAAAGGAATTTTCTATAAGAAATGAGAAAGAAAACTTTTTTAATTATAACTGTATTTATTCTTATTTTAACTACTATTCCTGATCTTGTAAAGGTTTTTGCTCCAACTGGCGATACTCTAGACACATCATGGTGCTGGCTTCTTGGATATGCATTTTCAAATAATTTGCAATGGGGTAAAGAGATAATATTTACCTTTGGACCTCTTGGCTTTTTGGAGAATACTTATTTTTATAGCAATCATTTGTTATGGCTTATAACAGCTATCACAAGTATTTTTGTAAGACTTAGTTTCTGTGCAATATTTATTTATTTTCTGTATTTATATGTTTTTAAGAACAAAGATTCTAATATTCACAATTCAATAGCATCATATATATATATATATATATAATTGCAATTAGCATCATAGTATCATCTTCTATCCCTATCTCAATGCTTCTTTGCCTGATGGCAACTCTGATAATTGCTGATACTTTTAATTGCGATTTTATAAAAAATAATAAGATTATTTTGATAAGATATGTCTTGTCTGGGGCTTTGTTCGCATTTAGCTCGCTTATCAAATTTAACATTATCCCCTTTTCAATATTATTCTTACTAATATATCCATTTTTAATAGAATATAATTTCAAAAGTAAAAAAAATTTCTTTCAAGGCTTTGTCGGATTATTTTCATTTATCTTAGTTTTTCTACTTATCTATCTACTTATTGGACAAAATTTGTCTAATTTACCTGATCTCTTTATGGGAGTATATGAAATAATAAAAGGATATACTCCAGCAATGTTTTTAAATGGTAGGATTTTACAGACATTTGGTGCGATAACTACACTTTTATATTTTATTTATTTAATTTTAAATTCGTATAAAAATAAGCAAAAAATTCTTTTTTCTCAACTTTTTTTACTTTTATTATTGTTATTTCTTGTTTTTAAAGAAGGTTTTGTTAGACAGGATCCTGGTATAGCTGGCGGACATGCTTTATCCTTTTTTACAGTTTGTATAATTGTAATAGCATTTACCATTCTTCTTTATTCAAGAATGAGGTTGTCAAATAATTTCATAAATTTTATTTTCTTGTTTATATTTTGCTTTAATTTAATTGGTGGTTCAGTAAATATTAACGGTGCCAATAGTACTAAATCCATTATTAATTTTATAAATCTAAGTTTTAACAAACACGAAAGAATCAAACTTCAGCAATCAACAGATAGCGCTATTCGTAACCAATTTAAAATTGATTCAGCGATTCTTCAGACTATTGGAGATAAATCTGTTACAATAATTCCCTGGGATCTTATGATGGCTCAGGGTTATAATTTTAAATTTACCCCACAAATTATCCCACAAGCTTATTCTGCATATACTCCATATCTTGATGAGCAGAATGCAAAGCAAATTTTAAGCGATATAGCTTTGCAAAAAATAATTTACACATTTGAGGATATTGATAACAGATATCCCTTATTCTCTGAGCCATATACTTTTATGGCAATATTATCTTGTTATAGAACTGAAATTCAGGGAAATAGGTATAGTCTTCTTACAAGAAGAGATTCATGTCATGATCTAAATTTGACTTCAATATCAAGTATAAAAACTGAATTAAATCAATGGGTTGATTTGCCCTCAAATGCTGATTTTATGGATATTTATATCAATCCGACCTTTATATCTCATATTATAGATATTCTTTACAAACCTCTTAGCCAAATTTACATATCTTTTAAGCTATCAAACAATCAAATAGTTGGTCCATATAGATTTATTCCTACTGTATCTGGGGATCACCTTTTTGTAAAATATTTTATTAGAAACCAAAGCGATTTAAACGACATAATGAATGGGGATGCTTATAACCTCTTGAAAATAAAATCTTTTAAAATTATTACAAAAGGCATAAACTTAGATTATGATAATAGCTATAATGTGATTTTTTATAATTCTGATGCTAAATTTAAAGATATTAGCTTTTTGACTCAAAACACTCATTTATTAAATCAACCAACCTCTTACACAATAGAATCAATCACATTAAATAATACAAAACCTTTATATAACTTATCACAAAATCCTACACCTCCAACTGATATAAATCTAACAAAAAATGATAAAAATGACATTATCCAAATATCTGGCTGGGCAGTAGACAGCGTTGCAAAAAATGCTGATAGAGGTGTTATTGCAGTAATAGATAATAAATATTTTTATCCGTTAGGAAGTGGAGTCAAAAGACCTGATGTAAGTAAGGCTTTTAATAATTTAAATTATGAATATTCCGGATTTAGTGGTTCAATACCTTTGAACGAATTAAGTTATGGGAAACACATTTTAACCTTAAGAATAATAAATTATGATGAAACTGGTTATTATGAATCTAAGCCAATAGAATTAAATATTGAAAAGTAATGTAGAATAATTATGAATTGTTTTTTTAATTTGTGATCACAACCAATTGGAGGTTCATATTAAAGATTTAGAATTGAATGCTGATAAAGTTTTTCTCACGCATAAAGAAAGGGTAATTAGGTTTATCCTGATAGGTTTAATTTCTGCTGCCTTTAACTTTCTTCTAATATATGTCTTCATAGATCTCTTCAGAATGAACTCTACTCTTTTAAAAAATATTTCTAACTTTATTGCCCTCATCTTGAGCATATTGTTTGCATTTTTTTTACACAGGGCCTGGACATGGAGAGACTGCGTTTTTGAAAAAGGATACAAGCTTTTAAAACAACTAATTCTTTTCTACTCTTCCAACACATTTGCAATTGTCATCAGAACAGTTTCTTTTGCCTTCTTTGACTACTTTTTTAAATTAAACTATATGCTGAATGTTGCAATTGGAATCGGAATAGCATCACTGTTAAATTATGTAGTGTACGACAAGGCAATCTTTAAGAGATAAATCTTACTTAACTAAATTTGGAGGTTAAATTGAGCTTTAAGTATGACGTATGTATAGTTGGCGGTCTAGGTCATGTGGGACTACCACTTGGACTATCCTTTGCAAGCAAAAATCTAAAAACTATCCTGTATGACATTAATAAGGATGCAATAGATCTGGTAAAGAATAAAGTGATGCCCTTTATGGAATACGGTGCAGATGAAATATTAAAAACTACTCTTGATAAAACCCTTTTCGTTACTGACGATAGAGATGTAATTAAGGATTCAAAGTTCATCGTCATAGTAATAGGAACCCCAGTAGATGAGCACCTATCTCCTAATTTTGTCTTATTCAGAGACTTTCTATCACGATTTATAAATCTATTTTCAGATGACCAGCATATAATCTTAAGAAGCACGGTATATCCTGGTACTACTGAAAAGATTGTTGACTACCTTAGAAAGAACAATCTGAAGACAAGGGTATCCTTTTGTCCTGAAAGAATTGCCCAGGGCTATGCTATATCTGAAATATCCAGTCTCCCTCAGATAATCTCATCTGATGACGAAGAATCTTTTTCTGAGGCTGAAAAACTATTTAAGACTATTACGTCAGAAGTAATAAGGCTCTCTTTTATGGAAGCAGAGTTAGCAAAGCTCTTTACAAATGTTTATAGGTATATAAAGTTCTCTATTGCAAATCAGTTCTATCAGATTGCCTCTCAAAACGACCTCGACTTCTACAAGATATATGATGCTATTGTGTATAACTACCCGAGAGCAAAGGACCTTCCTAGAGCAGGCTTTACTGCAGGGCCATGTCTTTTTAAGGATACCATGCAGCTTGCTGCCTTTAGCAAGAACAATTTCTTCTTAGGACATGCAGCTATGCTCGTAAACGAAGGACTTCCTTACTTTCTTGTAGAGCAGCTAAAACAAAGAATATCTCTTGAGAACAAAACAGTAGGCATTCTTGGCATGGCATTTAAGCCAGATAGCGATGACAAGAGAGAATCTCTTTCATACAAGTTAAAACACATATTAGAGTTTGAAAACTGCACGCTCTTTTGCTCAGATCCATTTATAAAAGATCCTAGATTTTTATCCGAAGATGAGTTAATAGAAAAAAGCGATATCATATTCATAGGCTGTCCGCATAGCAAATATAATAATTTAGAGATACCTGATGAAAAGATATTAATTGATCCGTGGAACACTATGTTTAAAAAGGATTTTAAGAATAAAAAACAAATCTAATTTTAGGAGGCTAATTTAATGAAGATACTTGTAACTGGATCTGCTGGTTTTGTAGGAGGATATCTTGTAGAAGAGCTTTTGAACAACGGCCATGAGGTAGTAGGAATAGATAACTTTTCAAAATACGGTGAGCTATCTAAAAGCTATGATACAAATTCAAAGTATAGGCTTGTAAAAGGAGACGTAAAGGATACAGAACTCTTAAAGGAGCTAATCTCTGACTGCGATCAGGTGGTAGCAGGAGCTGCTATGATAGGAGGCATACCGTATTTTCACAAGTTTGCATACGATCTCTTGGCTGAAAACGAAAGGATAATAGCATCTACCTTTGACGCTGCTATATGGGCATTTAAAAACAAGAAATTAAAGAAGATAAACGTACTTTCATCCTCTATGGTATTTGAAAACACATCGGTATTTCCTACTCCAGAGGGAGAAGAGAGAAAGTGTCCGCCTCCATCCTCCACATACGGCTTTCAGAAACTTGCCTGCGAATACTTTGCTCAGGGAGCATGGGAACAATACAGACTTCCATACACCATTATCAGGCCCTTTAACTGTATTGGAATAGGGGAGAGAAGAGCTCTTTCAGATGAGAGCGTTATGTCTGGCAACGTAAAACTTGCTATGAGTCACGTAGTCCCAGATCTGGTCCAAAAGGTCCTAAAGGGCCAAGATCCCCTTCACATACTTGGTAGTGGAAATCAACTCAGACACTATACCTATGGAGGAGACCTTGCAAGGGGTATCAGATATTGTATTGAAAGCGAAAATGCTGTAAACGAGGACTTTAACATATCCACCTCTAAAGCTCACACTGTTCTTGAACTGGCTCAGATTATCTGGAAAAAGATTCACGGCAATTCAAAACCCTTCAGATATGTATCAGATGAGCCATTTCCATACGACGTTCAGAAGAGATCTCCTGACGTATCAAAGGCAAAGAGGCTTCTAAACTTTGAGGCCAAGGTAACCCTGGAAGAGGCCTTAGACGAGATAATCCCATGGATAAAAAAACAAATTGAGCTGGGTAAGGTCTAATTGAACCATGAAATAACCTTAGGAATTGTAGTCCCCGTTTACAACGAAGGGGACAACATCCTTAAAACGCTTAGCGAAATAAAGAATAAGATAAAGTCATACAACAGAATCTACATCGTATATGACTTTGATGAGGATACTACCCTAAAGGCACTAAAAAGCGTTAATTTAGGTGATTACAAAGTATCTCTCTTGAGAAATAAATACGGCAAAGGTGCTCTAAATGCCATAAAGACAGGTATAGAGGAATCTACTGAAGATGCAGTCCTGGTAGTGATGGCAGATCTCTCTGATGACTTATCTGTAGCAGATAAGATGTTTGACCTAATAAGAAATGGATATGACGTGGTTTGCGGCTCAAGGTATATGAAAGGCGGTGCTCAATTTGGCGGACCAAAGCTTAAAGGCCTTCTTTCCAGACTTGCAGGCATCAGCCTTCACTATCTTATAGGTATACCTACTCACGATGTAACGAATAGCTTCAAGATGTACAGTAGAAATGCTCTAAAAAGAATAAATATAGAGAGTACTGGCGGCTTTGAGATAGGCATGGAGATAACTGTAAAGACATTCTTAAACGGTGGTAGGATAGGTGAAGTGCCTTCTACCTGGAAAGACAGGTCTGAGGGCAAATCCAATTTTAAGCTTTTTAGATGGCTTCCAAAATATATTAAGTGGTATGTATATGCAGTGCGTAAGAGATATTTTTAAGAAATTTAGTCTTTCAGATAAGTTTAGAGATAAAATTTACCGGTTGTTGGTTTTGCTTCCATTTGCAATTTATATCGCAGCAGTTTTAATTTTTTCTATAAACATTCCTGCTGATGATGACTACGATGCAGTTTTAGGATTTCTAAACAAATTCGTTACTAGCAATAATCTTGGCGAGAAAGTCTGGCTTTTGTTCTCTCAGCACAATGAACACAGGATATTTTTCAATAGAGTAGTTGAACTGTTGCAATATTGTATTATGGGCAAGGCAAACTTTTATGTACTTTCTATCATAGGCAATCTTGGCTGGGTATTATCATTTTTCGTAATTTATAAGCTTTACAAAAAGAAATTTAATAATTTCAAGTATCTTCTACCCATTTCGATTATATTTTTTTCATTTTTAACGCACACATTAATGTCATGGTCGATGGCATCAATTCAGCAATACTATCAAGTATTATTTCTACTTCTCTCATATTATTTTTTAATTTATAAATTTTCAATTAAGAATGCACTTTTATATCAATTTTTTCTTCTTTTAGGAGTATGGACTGGTGGAGGAGGACTTATTTTCTATATACCTGCAGTAATTTATTTATTTTTTAAAAAAAGAAATAAAGAAGCAATTTTTACAATTATTTTGTTTTTAATTAACGCATATTTTTATTTTATATTTTTTAACTATCAATTCATGTCAAGTGTTTCATTTTCATATTTTCTCAAACATTTCTCTGATATATTAATTTATGTTCTAAACTTTATTGGTAATATTAAGGTTTTAACAAGGTATGAATATATAGTTGGCTTGGTCTTTCTTCTTTGCTCAATTTATATAGCTTTTAAAAAGCGATGCGAATTCCAAATATTGATCCTGTTGGCTGTGACGCTTACTGCACTTGCTGTAGCTATTGATAGAGTTCATTTTGGTATCTGGCAGGCTTTGAGCTCAAGATATTCTATATATCCGATTATTTTGCTTTCTTTTAACTATCTATCAATTTTGCCAGATAAAGATAAAAAATCAAACAATTATATTTATATTATTGCTTTAGGATTATCTATGCTTATTTTTTCTATTGCTATGCCAAATGGAGTTAGAAATCTCATTAAATACGATTCAAACCTTAATTCACAGTGTATTTATTATTTTGATAAAGAAGAGCATGCAGTAAATATTTATGAAGAATCTCACAGGCTGGGTATTTATAATTTGAGTTGCTATAAAAAATAATCTTTAAGTGCTGATGTAGAGATTATTTTAACTCCTGATAACAATTGCAACTGTCATCATGACTGGTATTGGTATCATCACCATCATGAACACTATTACAATCACGGCTATTACGAGTGGCATCATTAAATTTTTCTCTATGTTAAAACCTTGAGGGCGTGATATTTCGCCCTCTTTTTTATTCGGTGATTAAAAATTAAATAAAGTGTTAATATATTTAGAAATAAAATATTGAATTGAGGGTTTAATATATCTCAAAATAATTTGGAATCTTTAGATAATCTTAAATTTACATCCCCAGGTTTAAAGGAGATATTCAAGACTTTTTTGTATCTTGGACTGACTGCTTTTGGCGGTTTGCTGATGATCGTAAATATAAATAAAAAAATTGTTAAAGAGAAACAATGGTTTAGCGATAAAGAATTTCTGGAAGGGCTCGCTCTTTGTCAAACTATTCCTGGTGCTACTATAATTCAGCTTTGCAGTTATATTGGGCTGAAGTTGCGCGGTATCTCTGGATCTGCTGTAAGCCTGGTTGGTTTTATGACCCCTTCATTTTTGTTTATTATTTTTTTCTCTTATTTTTACATCCTTACAAAGGGTTCAGACTTTACAAAGGACATATTTATGAACCTTCAAACGGTGGTAGTAGCACTGATGATCCAGGCTACCTTTGTCATTGGAAAAATGAATATCAAAAACGCAAGGTCTTTTCTTATAGCTATAATTGGCACTATACTTTTTTGGCTAAAATTTAGCTCATTTATGACAATTTTTCTTTCAGCTATCTTAGGGCTCTTCCTTTTTAACAATATTAAAGTAAATTTAAAACAAGATTACGCTGTTGAAGGTAGATATGCTGTATTTAAAAATCTGAAATCGATTTTGTTTATGCTCTTAATTTTAGCATCAGTAATGCTGTTTTCATTTTTCTACAGCAAAAATCTATATAATCTATCTGTTACTTTTGTCAAAATAAGCATAGTGTCTTTTGGAAGCGGTTATTCTGGGACATCACTGATGTTTAAAGAAATAGTAGAAAAATTTCACATGATATCTCCTCAAACCTTTCTCGATGGCATGATATTTGGTAGGGTTACTCCTGGACCTGGTATGGTATCGGTATTCATAGGTTTTGTGATATTCGGCATTTTAGGCGCAGTGGTTGCAATGACCAGCATCTATCTACCTGCCTTGATTGTTCTCATTACAGTGGAGCCTATATTTAGTAAATTGAAAAATTTCTGGATATTTCAAAGGATTATTATGAGCATATTGAGCTCTTTTGTTGGATTGTTAATAAATGTTACATTTACATTTGCGACTCTGATTAGCTGGGATATAAAACAGCTTGTTATATTAGCAGTTTCATTTACAGCACTGTCATTAAAGATCAGCCCTCTGTGGGTAATTCTTGCTACTGCAATAGTCAGTATAGTTTTAAATGTATTTATGACTATACATCTTTAGCTTATCTGAAGACTGAGTAGAGCACCCCAACTATTATTCTATAAAATCCAAACGGTTTAAGATTGTTTGATGAGATAAACTTCAAAAAGGTTTTTACTGATATTATTGCGAATATTAGCGCTGTTATAAAACTAACTGCCATTGGTAAAAGGTTTGCCCCTGCAAGAGCTGAATGGTCTTTTAAGAGCGCGTATGAACCCGCTGCTAAGATTGTAGGAATAGCAAGCAAGAAAGAGAACTCTACTGCTGCCTTTCTTTCAACTCCCAGTAACATTGCGCCAACAATTGTAGCGCCAGAACGCGATACTCCCGGTATGAATGCAAGGGTTTGGATAAATCCAATTGCTAAAGCCTGCTTGTAGCTGATATTTGAAATGTTTACAGTAGAAGGTTTAATCTTCTTGTATTCGACGAGAAGTATGATTACGCCGCCTACAATGAGGGAAAATACTGTAATAGTGTCGTTATATAGAAGAAAGTTTTTAACTATTTTATAGACGAGCAGCCCGATGATTCCCGTAGGGATAAAGGCTACAATTATCTTTTTTATAGTTTCATGATCGACCAAAAGTCTTTTTGCATACAGAATCAAAACTGCAATGACTGCACCAAGCTGCATAACTATTTCATAAATCTTTATAAAATCAGAAGAGGGAATTGATAATAGTTTTCCCACAAGAGTAAGGTTTCCAGCAGCAGAAACCGGTAGAAATTCTAGCACGCCTTCGACAATGCCCAGTATAATAGCATGGATAATATTCATAAATTTATGCTCCCTTATAATATTTAAATTTATATTAAAAACACGTGATTAAATTTATATTAAAAACACTTTGTTGTCAAATTAAGTTTTCATTTTGTTAGTTAAGTATCGCATTTGTTCATTAGGATCTAAAAAATAAATACACATAGATTGTGCTAATGAATATTTAAAGCAAAATATTATATACTATATATTTGTTAAACTTATTTTACTTGTTTCCCGAGGTGGGTTGTGAATAAAAATAATATTGAGATTAGGGCTTTTGCAGGGTTGTATGGACTTTTTAAAGATAGGGGTTTGGATCAGCCTTATATCTTGGATCTGGACAGAGAGATAGATGGATATGAACTCCTTAAAATCCTAAAGCTTGGTGAGGACGATGTGGAGGCTGTTTTCATAAATCACAATACCTGTGGATTGAAAGAAAAGATTAGGCCTGGAGATAGAGTGGGCCTTGTACCGCCAGGAACGCCAGGTGTAGTGAGAACGATGCTTGGCATAAGGGGAGCGAAAAATTAATAAGGTTTACATCATACTTGTAAATTATAACAATTGGCATGACACTATTGAGTGTATTGAGAGCCTATTCAAGTTAAATTACACAAACTTTCAGATAATCGTAGTTGACAACCATTCTGTGAATGATTCTATTGAATATCTAAAGTTGTGGGCTGAAGGGGGATTGGACGTTTGGGTAAATCCTGACAACCCTCTTAGAAAGTTTTCTTTTTCGCCTATCTCAAAGCCAGTTCAATATACTCTCTACAAAGACACTGAGTTTGAAAGCATGAAAGATCTTAGCGGCGATGGCTTGATCTTTATACAATCGGGCTACAACGGCGGATTTTCATTCGGCAATAATCTGGGCATTAAGTATGCATTAAAGAAGGGCGATGCTGATTTTTTTTGGTTTTTAAACAATGACACTGTTGTGGATAGTAACGCGCTTACTTGTGCTTTGAAAATATTTGATAATGACAATAAAATTGGCTTGGTAGGATCGAAAATAATATATTATCACCATACAGATACTATCCAGGCACTATGTGGTAGTAACAAAATAATACCCTGGGACAACAACTCTTTTAAGTGGATATCTTTCAATTCTAAAGATTCTCAAAATTTCAGAAAAAGCTTTGAAATTGAAGGTGCCTTATTTGGTGCAAGTATGGTGGCAAGAAAAGAGTGCTTGAGTGATGCTGGGCTTTTTGATGAAAAATATTTTATGCAGGTTGAAGAAGATGACTTTTGTTTTATGGTTAGGAAACGCAGTTGGAAGATTATCTGCTGCTGTAAATCTGTAATATATCATAAAGTTGGTGCAAGTACAGGCTATGGTACCATAAAGACCTTTTTTGGAAGAAAGAGCTTAAGGAATAATTTTAAAAGATTTTTGCAAACTCCTTGCCTACACTTAAGAAATAGAATTTACTTTACTAAAAAATTTTTTGGAACTTTTTATTTCTATTTATTTCTTATTCTAAATTTTTCTTTTGTATTAAGGCTGATATTTGGAATCATTGTCTATGACGATGAGAAATTTAAGAGAATTAAATTTCTATTAATAGCAGTTTGTGATGGAATCAGAGGGAAAATGGGAAAACCAAAATGGATAAATTCATAACAAGAAAAATTATATATCTAAATCCCAATTCCAAAATGACTCCTATAAAAAAATTTATAGATTTTTTTGGGTATCGATTTTTTTGTAAAAACAAAGCCAATCTTGATAATCTGGATATGAATAACTTTAAGTCTATCTGTATCGTTCAAATGGGACACATTGGTGACTTTCTGCTCAGCACGCCAATGATCAGTGAGATTAGAGAAAATTTTTATGGCAAGCTTATCATTGCTATTAATAAGAACACTTTTGAGCTTGCGTCAAATTTAAAAGGCGTAGACGAGGTAATAGTCTTAGAACATCCAAGAAAAATTTATTCAAGATCAAATGATAACTCTATCCATTCTGCTATAAAATCCTTTTCGAAAATAGATGCTGATATAGTTCTTGAGGTAAGAGGGGACATAAATATTATCCCGTTTATAAACCTTTTTTCAAAATATAAATACTTAGTAGGTTTCAATGTGGGCGGAGCAGGATTTTTGCTTGACAAAGCGCTCGAATATCCCTATGGGAAGCACATTACAGAGACCTACAATATGTTCTTAGAGTTTTTCAAAATTAAAATTCCTGAAATTAGAAAGTTAGATAGCTATTATGATTTGAAAACTCCCAATCCTGTCAAAGAAGATAAATATATAGTAATTGCTGTGGGCCAAACTGGCGCTCGTTCTAAAGATTGGGAGATTAACAATTTCATAAAGCTAATTAATATGTTTTTTGATAAAGGCTATACTGTGGTTTTAATTGGCAAGATTACGCCAGATGAGTCAAAAGAGTATAATAGACTCGGTAATAAAAACCTAATAAATCTAACAAACGAAACAACTTTGATGGAACTTTTTTCTGTCCTGAGGGATACTTATCTTTTTATCGGCTTGGATAGCGGTCCCACTCATGCTGCAGCAATGCTCGGGATAAGAACTGTTGCACTATATAGTGGAGTGCTTGATTTTAATCTATTTAGGCCAATTGAAGTTTTTGGAAATGTCAGCATTATTAAGATCGACGTAGAGTGTGAGAAGTGCTATAAAATTAATTGTGAAAACAATATTTGTATGAAGATGATAACGCCTGAAATGGTCTTTGATAGGTCGATAGAATTAATCAGGGGAAGCTTACGTAATGAATAAAAGAATTTTGATAATTTCAGCCAGAAATTTTGGCGATGCTATAATCTCTACCTCTCTGATAAACTCTTTTGGGAATAATTTTTCTGATTATAAGATTGACCTCTTAACTAGATATGATTTTAAAGAAATTTTTGAAAAGAATCCTTATGTAAATAATATCTATTATGCAAATTTTCCAATGGGCACAAATAAAAATTTTAATTATAAAGAGCTTTTCAGACTTATTAAGGTTATCAATCTTTTGTCTAAAAATAAATATGATTTCGTTTTAAATAATATTGGCGATATAAGAGAGAACTTGCTTGGTAAGTTGATTAAGCCAGAATTAAATATTTCAATTAAATTTGAAAAATCTCATCCATTTAGAAATTTGATTAGATTAAATAATTGCCTGTTTACTGATAAGTGCATCAGCATACCCGCTGAGGTTAAAAATATTTATGATATTCAAGATTTTATCCTATCACAGTTGGGCTGTACTAAAGTCTTGCCTCCAGAGATATATATAAAGGCTAAAAATGAAAAGTCACCTAAAATAATTGGCATACATCCAATGGCAAGTCAGGATTGTAAGTTATGGGATTTTCATAAATGGGAAAATATAATAAATATCTTAAAAAGCGAATATACAATTTGGATTTTTGGTTCGAATAATGAATTTTCTTTACTTAATAAAGTTTTCAGGGCTGCTGTCGATGAAAAAAGAGTTTTTATTAAGACAACCCCATTAGATGAATTTTTTATAAATCTCTCTAAATGCTCTCTCTTAATAGGTCTTGACAGCTTCTCTATTCATGCCGCAAACGCCCTTGGCGTCAAGAGCATCATGATAAGTGGAGGAAATGACTGGGAAATATGGAAACCAAAAAACTGCTATGTTATTTCAAAAGGCAGGTCTGTTTGCAAATTTTATCCGTGTTTCAATAAACCAAAATGTATGAATACATCTGATGAGTATATATGTATGAAGTCTATCGAAGTTGAAGAAGTTCTAAACCTGGTTAATAAAACACTATGCTAAGCGTGATCATACCGACATATAATGCTGAGAAGTATATAGAAAGACTTTTTCAGAGTTTAATTGAAAATCTAAAAAAATCTGATGAGAAATCAGAAATTATATTGATTGATTCTTCTTCCTCTGACGATACTGTTAAGTTAGCTGAGAAATTTGGAGCTATGGTTTACACAGTCCCAAAAGAAGAATTCGACCATGGCGGTACGCGTTCATACGCAGCTAAGATAGCGGCTGGCGATATTTTAATATTTTTTACACAAGACGCTCTGTTGTTTGACGAGCTTTCAATATCGAACTTGACATCACATTTCCAATATAGAGATGTTGGCGCTGTTTATGGCAGGCAAATCTGCTATGAAAACACCAACCCTTTTGGAAGACATCTAAGATTATTTAACTATCCTGAAGAGTTTTTGGTTAAGGAATATAAAGACAAGTCTAAATACGGCATAAAAACAGCTTTTATGTCTAATTCTTTTTGTGCATATAGAAAGACTGCTCTTGATAAGATAGGCTATTTCAAAGAAAGGCTTATAATGGGAGAGGACACCTACGCTGGCGCTCTGCTTTTGAAGGCTGGGTATAAGATAGTTTATGAGCCAAAGGCAATAGTCTTTCATTCCCATAACTACACTGTATTTGAAGAGTTTAGGAGATATTTCGATATCGGCGTCTTTCACAATTCTGAAAGATGGCTTTTGGAAGAGTTTGGCAGCGCGCAGGGAGAGGGCAAAAGATATATAAAATCAGAGCTAAATTTCTTAATCAAAAATGGGCTATATAAATCCTTGCCTGAATATATTCTCAGAAATCTTTTAAAGTATACTGGTTATAAGCTGGGCATGAGTTATAAAATATTGCCAAAATTTCTAATTAAGAAATTCAGTATGCACAAGAGCTGGTGGAATAAAAAATATGATTAAATTGATTATCAAATGATCATGAAAAATTAGAGGTAAGTTTGCAAAGGTTATTTTCAATTAAGAATCTATTTAATAGTCAAGAAAAGAAGAGACTGGTTAGTAATTTTTTCTCTCTTTCTATACTGCAGGTCGCAAATTATCTTTTCCCTTTGATTACCCTTCCATATCTTGTGAGAGTGCTTGGGCCTTCACAATATGGGCTCGTAGCATTCGCTCAGGCTTTTATCGGATACTTTCAAATACTGACCAACTATGGGTTTAACCTATCGGCTACTAGAGAGATTTCAATAAACAGAGAGAATCCCGAAAAGGTGTCAGAAATATTTAGCTCTGTTATTACTATTCAAATCCTACTGGCTATTTTATCTTTTATGGTAATGGCTCTTGTTGTATTTAGCTTTTCGAAGTTTAGAGATGACTGGCTGCTTTACTTTTATACCTTTGGTTTAGTTTTAGGTAACGTTTTGTTTCCAGTATGGTTTTTCCAGGGCATAGAGAGAATGAAATATATTACTTTGCTAAACGTTCTGGCACGATTTGTGTTTACTATTGCAATTTTCGTATTTATTCATGAAGAATCAGATTATATTTATGTGCCGTTGATAAATTCAATTGGTATGGTGCTATCTGGTACGGTAGGTTTGTGGTTAATTTTTAACAGGTTCGGTGTAAACTTTATTATGCCAGATGTAGAGAGTATAAAATATCATCTAAATGAAGGATGGCATATATTTATATCTACTGTGGCTATAAGTTTGTATACAATTTCCAATACTTTTATTTTAGGATTATTTGCGAGTTCAGAAATTGTGGGATATTATTCTGCAGCTGAGAAGATTATAAGAGCTGTTCAAGGGCTTTCAAGCCCTATGTCACAAAGTATTTACCCATATATAAGTAGATTGGTCAGCCAATCAAAAGAATCAGCAATAAAGTTTATTAAAAAAATTATTATTTTAATCGGGAGTTTTACATTTATAATATCTTTGTTAATATTTATTTTTGCAAATTTAATTGTAAAATTACTTTTAGGACTACAGTATAATGAATCCGTCATAATTTTAAGAATTATATCTTTTTTACCCTTTATAATAGCTTTGAGTAATATTTTTGGAACACAAACAATGTTAACATTTGGTTATAAAAAGACTTTTTCAAGGATTTTAATATTTGCAAGTGTTATAAATATTACTTTATCTTTTGTTTTGATACCTATATTTAAAGCTAATGGAACTGCATTTTCAGCATTGATTTCAGAAATTTATGTTTCGCTAGCAATGTTTATTTATTTGAAAAATAAATTAATATTTTAGAGGAGAAAAATGTTTGATTTTATAATAGTTGGCGCAGGGCTTTCTGGATGTGTAATTGCAGAAAGAATAGCTAAAGTATTAGATCAAAAAGTATTAATAATAGAAAAGAGGAACCATATTGGTGGAAACTGTTATGATTATAAGGACAAAAATAATATAATCGTTCATAAGTATGGACCCCATATCTTCCATACAGACTACAAAGATGTATTTGATTACCTTTCGAATTTTACAGAGTGGCATCACTATCAACATAAAATTTTGGCTTTTATAGATGGCAAAAAGATTCCAATACCTTTTAATCTTAATACTCTTTATGAAGTTTTCCCAAAAAATTTTGCTGTGAAATTAGAAAATAAATTACTAGAAAAATACCAATATAATTCTAAGATTCCTATACTTGACCTTTTAAAAGAAAAAGATAAAGATTTGGAATTTCTTGCAACTTTTATATACGATAAAGTATTTAAAAACTATACCGTGAAGCAGTGGGGTCTGAATCCTGAAGAAATATCTCCAGATGTAACTGCAAGGGTGCCAATAAATATAAATAGAGATAATAGATATTTTACTGATAAATACCAGGGAGTCCCCAAAGATGGGTATTCAAAAATGATTGAGAATATGCTTTGTCATCCAAATATTAAAATAATGTTTAACACTGATTTTAAAGAAGTAATAGATATAGATTTTGAAACAAAAAAAATTGTTTTTATGGGCAATGAATTTCAAGGCAAACTAGTCTTTACTGGAATGATAGATGAATTATTTAAATTCAAATATAAAAATTTGCCTTATAGAAGTTTAGATTTGAAATTTGAAACAGTTGATAAAGAATATTACCAAAAGGTAGCAGTAGTAAACTACCCGAATGATTACGATTTTACAAGGATTACCGAATTCAAACATTTATATTTTATAGAGTCTATAAAGACTACGATTTTAAAAGAATACCCAAAAGATTATGAAGCAGGTGTAGATATACCTTATTATCCTATATTTACTGAGGAAAATCAGAAGCTTTATAGCAGATATAAAGAAGAGGCAGATAAGTTTGAAAATCTTTTTCTGGTAGGCAGGCTTGCTGAGTACAAATATTATGATATGGATGATGCCATAAAAATGGCATTGGAAGTGTTTGAGGAGAAGATTAGGTGATAGAAATATACCCAAATACTAAGATTTATATTGCTGTTCCTGCATCAATATTTACTGGTGGTCCAGAATTATTACATCAATTAATGTTTCAATTAAAAAATGTTCTAAAAATTGATAATGTATTTATGTATTACTATCCACTTGGTTCTTCTGATCCTATACATCCTAACTTTAAAATTTATAATCCTACCCCAATAGATTTTATTGAAGATTCTCAAAATAATTTACTTATTGTTCCAGAAACAAGCTCGTTATTTATTAATTATTCTCAGATTAGAAAAGCATTATGGTGGTTAAGTGTCGATAACTTTTATTTAAACTTTATAATAAATTCTAAAATAAACTTTTTTTTCCCAAGATTAATCAATAAAATACTTAAAACAATTATAAATCATAATATATTTGATATTGTAGAAATTGCCTTAAATAGTAAAAAATTTCAACGATTTGTTCTACCTGATTATATTGAAACTATAAATTATCATTTATGTCAGAGTTTTTATGCTAAAGAATTTATTAAAAAAGGTGGTATATCTCAAGACAAAATTTATTTTTTATCTGATTATTTAAATAGCTCGTTTCTTAGTATTAATACAGATTTGTCTCAAAAAGACAATTTAGTGGCATATAATCCCAAGAAAGGAAGCTCTTTTACTAAAAAAATAATTTCAAATTCTAAAGATATTAAATTTATCCCCTTAATTAATATGAGCAGAACACAAGTAATATCTACACTTCAAAAAGCAAAAGTTTATATTGATTTTGGTAACCATCCAGGTAAAGATCGTATTCCTAGAGAAGCTGCAATATTAGGTTGTTGTGTAATAACTGGTAAAAGAGGTTCAGCTGCCTTTTTCGAGGATGTTTCTATACCAGATGAATACAAATTTGAAGATAAAGATGAAAATATACCAAAGATAATATCCAAAATGAAAGATTGCTTAGAAAATTTTGAAAGTATATATAAGGACTTTGATCTCTATAGGGAGAAAATTAAAGATGAGCCTCAAAAATTCATAGAGGATTTAAAAAAAATATTTGTAAAAGTTGAGAATGACCAACCTATAATTTGATTTTTCCTTTTGAAATTTTGCGTTAAGCTCAATTTAAATTTTTATAAAGATAGCTTAAAAAACTAATTTGAATGGGAAAAGTTAATTTTTTTGTGTGCCTAATATGTACAAATAATTTAAAATGTTGTTTGGTCTTTTGAGTCTTAAAATTTCCTTTATGACATAGAAAGCGGTGATAAATATCTCTAGAACAGTATATAGTAAGTATTATTATGATTGTGATGAATTTAATGCTGATATCCAATTTGATATTTATTTTGAATTTGAAAATATTGTAGCTTTCAGTAATCGGAAAGAAATTTTAACACAAGATAAGAACTCAAATGAAAATTCATTAGAAAAACATAATGAGATAACAATAATTACGAAATTTGAGTTGGAACAAAATGAACCGATATTGGAAGCAGCTCGATATTCTCGAAAAAATCTTTTAATTGTTGAGGGAATTATAACTTTTTTTATTGGACTTCCATTAAGTGAAGTTCGTTGTGATGAAAGTCTAATGAGATGTTCTCCGATTTTTTATGACAAACAAAATTTGCATATGTATATTGAGGGTATAAATTATACGTCTGATTTAATCAAATTATTAGATCGAGTTGGTAATGAACACGAGCCAGTTATTAGTCTTTTAGATAGGTGGCGAAAAGCTGTATTTTTAAAGTACGAGAGTTCTGAATCTGATTTATATAACGAAGAAGCGATTTTGAGTTTTTTTCTTATATTTGAGTTATTAGGAGAGAGTGTGAAAGATGGGTTAAAAAACAAATTAACAAATAACATTAAGCATATACTACAAAATTATTACGAAGAATTATATTTATCTAATTTTCAGGTTGAACAAATGATTAATAAGAAAATTAAACCCATTAAGAGTGTTTTGATTGGAGATTATTTGCCTTTAAGGATTAAAATAGAGTTTTTTTTGAAAAAGTACGATATGTTAGATTTAACTACTTCTAATTTTGTAGAAAATATAATTAAAACAAGAAATACTATTGCTCATGGCAGAATTAATAATAGAACTAATAGTAAGGAAAAATTTATTTGGCCTATATCACCATTCTTTAATTTAGTAAGAGATTCATATAATATTGTTGAACTTCTTTATTATATGACAGCGATTATGATTTCAAAATTCTTAGGTTTAAACCGCTGGATAGATATTTGGAAGGATATAAAAGCATGCTTTTCTCCACCTATAGAATTAATTAAAGATTTTTTTGATAATAAGCTAGATAATGAAATATTTAATACTGAAATGTTGTTAACAGGTAATCAATACAATATTACTTGGAGAACTATCTTCCAGAGTTATATTTCTCATTTCAACTCATTAAAGTTAAATAAAATGGAAAAAAACTAAAGATCCATTTTATAGAGACACAAGTAGATGAAGAGAATTCAATGGATATATTAAATATATCTATATTATTTGCAGATTCACAAGATAATGAAATTAAAAACAAAGCAATTGAAAACATTAAAACAATTGCAATCAATCAATGGTGTGATTGGTCTGATCTTAGAGATATTTACCAATATTTAGATTTTTACAACGTTGATATAAAATGGTTTAAACAATTTTACTATCAAATTAAACAATTCTACTATCAAAAATCTGATGGTAAAGATGGGAATATTGATTTTCCTGAACCATCAAGTTAATGAATTTTATTATCAAAAATACTTTGATGTGAAATGAGAAATATTGATAAATTTATTTGTCTAAATACATTAAGAAATATTGATTGTTTTAGAGTAGGAAAGTACATTTAATCCTGATACCTAATTTCTTCACTCCCACATATAAAAATTTGTTACCTTTTCGATAGATTATTCGTATAATATTAGTCGAGTTAATTTTATTTTTATTTAATCTATTTTAAATAGCAAAGGGTGAGTTTAAAATTAATACTATATATAAACTTCCAAATTTTTTAATTGTAGGAGCCTCAAAAGCAGGAACTACCAGTTTGTATCATTATCTTTCAAAACATCCACAGGTTTTTATGAGTAAAATAAAAGAACCTAAGTTTTTTTCTTATATATCTGGTCACAAAAATTTTAATGGTCCTGGTGACTCTGAGGGGGAAAGGGATATTATAAAAACATTCGAAGATTATAGGAGATTGTTTTTGAATGTCAATAGCTCAAAGGTGCTGGGGGAATGTAGTGTGGACAGCTTATATTATTATGAATCTGTGATACCAAAAATTAAAGAGCATTTAGGTAAAGAGGTTAAGATTTTTATCATCCTAAGAAATCCGATTGATAGAGCCTATTCTTCATATATTTATCATCTACGAGATGGCAGAGAAAATCTATCATTTGAAGATGCACTTAATGATGAAGAGAAGAGAATAAGGGATAATTGGGAATTTATGTGGCATTATAAGTTAGTTGGGTTATATTTTAATCAAGTAAAGGCATATCTTGATAACTTTAAGAGCACTAAGATCTGTTTATTTGAAGATCTCAAAGAAAACCCTGATGGTTTGATGAAAGAGCTTTTTAACTTCCTAGG
Source organism: Thermodesulfobium sp. 4217-1 (assembly GCF_039822205.1). NCBI lineage: Bacteria > Pseudomonadati > Thermodesulfobiota > Thermodesulfobiia > Thermodesulfobiales > Thermodesulfobiaceae > Thermodesulfobium > Thermodesulfobium fumaratoxidans. Next base: position 24,032 of record NZ_JBAGBW010000004.1, on the reverse strand, counting down.
TGTGGATCCAGAATTTGTTTCTGATGATTTAGGGATAAAATATAACAAATCAGGAATCCCAAGACACAGATCTCTGTATAACTTTTTAAATAAGCCAAATCTATTTAAGGCCGTAGTTAAAAATTTCTTCCCGAAAAACTTTAGAATAAAGTTAAAAAATGAATTTATGCAAAAATTACTTATAAAGCCTGATGGGATAAATGAAGATACGAGGGGGTATCTGATAAATTTTTATAAAGAAGATATAATAAGACTTCAAAAGTTGATAGATAGGGATTTATCCAGTTGGCTAAAGTAACAGAAACTATCTAAGTTAAATTTTTTTATCTACAAAAATTCTACCTGATTCTTAACACTCAAAAAACTCGACCATCATAGTGACAAAATTAGCGTTTTCATTAGGGATGAAGTTAGCGTCCTTTAACAGTCGCAATTTTTGCTATTGACTGCTGCCCACAAAAGGTATAAACTTTGGACGTTTCTTTTTCAAAAAATGTTGTGAAAAATTGTCAAAAACAAATTAATGATTTATTGGAGTGATTTATCTTAATGATTGATTTAGGTTTTATCTTATTCTATCTTTCAGTCGGTTTTTATATTTTAGGTGCAATTGTGCCACTTGCTTTTTCAAAAAATAAAACGCTATCTTTGAAAATCGGTTCATATTTTGGTTTAACTGCTTCAGCTCTTGGTTTTATGTCGGGCGTTTTTATATTTTTATTGCCAAATCCAATTTTGTTTAATCTTTTAGTTATTGCTCCAAATATAGTGCTGCAATTTTATTTTGATAAGCTTTGCGCCTTTTTTCTTTTAATTCTTTCTGCAATCAATTTTTTGATTATGATATATTCTTTGGAATACATGAAGTCTTATCTAAACGACAATATCGCTAAATTTTCCTTTTTTTATAATTTATTTATTTGTTCGATGTCAATTTTGTTTTTGGTTTCTAACTCGATTACATTTTTGATTTTTTGGGAGTTAATGAGCATTCTTTCTTATTTTCTTGTAACTTTTGAATACAGGCATCAGCATGTTAGAAAAGCTGGATTTTTTTATATATTTATGACTCATTTTGGAACTGTTTTTATTATCTCTGGGCTCTTGTATTGGGGGACATTTTCAAATGGATTAAGCTTTGATGCTATGAAGATTGCTGCTATGCATATGAGCATGTTTTCTAAATCCATTATCTTCTTATGCTTTCTGATAGGCTTTGGAACAAAAGCTGGTATTGTTCCTTTGCATATCTGGCTTCCAATGGCACATCCTTCTGCACCGAGCAATGTATCTGCGATGATGAGTTCTGTTATGATCAAGACTGCTATATATGGAATTTTTAGATTTGTAATCGATATGCTGGGTGTGGGCCCTATCTGGTGGGGGAGTGTTATACTCTTCATTGGGATAGCATCGTCTTTGATCGGCGTTCTTTATGCCTTGATGGAGCACGATATTAAAAAACTTTTAGCATATCATAGTGTTGAAAATATTGGGATAATCTTTATGGGAGTCGGTTTAGGTGCGATTTTCTCATCAATGTCTCTATATACTTTTGCTGCTATTGCCTACTGCGCTTCTTTGTTTCATGTTTTGAACCATGCTGTTTTCAAGAGCTTGCTTTTCCTTTCTGCAGGTTCGATTAGTAAAATAATCGGAACACGAGATATGGAGCATTATGGTGGATTGATAAAAAATATGCCTAAAACTGCTTTATCTTTTTTGATTGGATCATTGGCAATTTCAGCTATCCCTCCCCTTAATGGGTTTGCTAGCGAATATCAAATATATATTTCGATGCTAAATCTGTCTTACTTTGCGCATTCTTACTGGAAGCTTTTTGCTATATTGTCTCCTGTAGCATTAATTTTAACTGGTGCACTTGCTGCTGCTTGTTTTGTAAAGGCTTTTTCTGTATCATTTTTGGCTTTGCCGCGCTCATCTGAAGCAAAGAATGCAAAGGAGCCAAATCTGATGATTATCCTACCAGAAGCTATACTTGCCTTTAGCTGTATATTACTCGGTTTATTAGCTTCCAATATACTTTTTTATATTTCTAAAATACTGTTACAGATAGATTCAAATTTTAATGTTGTCTATTTTCAAACGACAAATCTTTTATTTTTTATAATTTTTGGAATATTCTTTAGTTTATCTATAATTTTTGGTAAAATTTTTGGACTATTTGAGATTAGAAAGGTCCCCACATGGGGATGCGGCATTAGCTTAAACTCTAAGATGGAATATACTGCTGCGTCTTTTTCTCAACCAATAAGGCGAACTTATTCATTTTTTCTGAGACCACATAGAAAGATCACGCTTAATCCTGCTAAGCCATTGGATATTTTATTCTCTGAGGATTTAAAGCCTCCATTTACTACTTATTTATATAGCCCAATAAGAAAATTTATATTAAATTTTTCTATTAAAATGAGATTTCTTCAAAGCGGTTATGTGCATTTTTATCTTGCATATATATTTATTACATTGGTGGTGCTTTTGTTATGGTATCGATAAATCCATCATTAATTTTGGTTTCAATAATTCAAGTTATTATTGCATTGGTTTTTTCTCCTCTTGTAAGTGGGATTATTAGGAAAATAAAATCATATTTCCAATCCAGGAAGGGGGCGTCTGTATTTCAGCCATATAGAGACCTTTTAAAATTCTTTAAAAAGGAATCGACAATCTCTGAAAATTCATCGATAATATCCATTTTTGCTCCTTTTATTGTCTTTGCTTCATACCTAAGCGCTTGTGTTTTGTTCCCCTTTCTTGGTTTTAAAAATGGTTCGGGATATGACCTTATTACATTTATATATTGTTTTGGAGTAGCGAGATTTTTTATTGCATTGGCTGGAATGGAATCAGGTTCGAGTTTTGGAGGCATGGGTTCTAGCAGAGAAATGATGATATCAGCTCTTTCTGAGCCAGTTTTCTCTATAGTCTTGTTTGCTCTTTCGTTAAGTGTCCTTTCGTATAATCTTAATAGCATGCTTTCATCTGGATGGTCTATTCCAGGGATTTTGCTGAGCATTTCTATGTTTATAATTGTAATAGCAGAGTCTTCAAGATTGCCAGTAGACAATCCTGATACCCATTTAGAGCTTAGCATGGTTCATGAAGGAATGATTCTTGAATATTCTGGCCCTCTTTTGGGAATTTTTCACTATGCATCTATGTTAAAGCAATTTATTTTAATTGCTTTATTCGTAAGTATTTTCTCCCCTAATATAGAAAATTTTGTTTTGGCTATTTTTATAAAGTTTTTATTATTTCTTCTTACTGTCTTTTTAATAGCATTTATTGAATCTATCGTTCCTAAGATGAGACTTTTCAAATTGCCTGGATTTTTCTTTGCTACTGGCATACTGGGTGTTCTTGCAATTTTAATATATTTTATAAAATAATTTTAGGAGGCATATTTTTGGACTTTTTAAGTTTTATTTTTCTTATATCTGCATTGTGGATGTTGCAAACAAGAAATGTGACAAAAAGCGTATATTTATTGATCTTGCAGTCTTTGTCACTAAGCATTCTAATGATAGGCATTCCGATGATTTCTTTGGGTTATGATTTCAATCTTTTTCACTCGGCTATCGCTGCTATATTAACCTTCTGTGTGAAGGTCGTTTTTCTTCCCTTTATAATCCTTCGTGTTAACAAAAAACTTAGATCAAACGATCTCGTTCCTATGAATATGTCACAGGGTCTTTCTTTATTGATAGGGATATTTCTTATTGGGTTTTCTCAAGTTTTGAACTCTTCAGGCTTCTTCAGCACATCTCATTTAAGTTCTGGGTATTCATTTTTTGCAATTTCGTCGATCTTGATCGGATGTTTTTATATGCTAAGTCATCGTGCTCTTCTATGTCAGATTATAGGAATAATCGTTATGGAAAACGGAATATTTTTATATTCTGTCTCCCTTACAAATGGAATGCCTCTGATTTTCGAATTTGGAACCTTTTTTGATTTACTTGTTGGGGTTCTCGTAATGGGAATTATGACCAATTATATTCATGGTCTTTTCGAGTCGACAGATACTGAAAATCTAACTGAATTGAAGGGCTAATCGTGATACTCTTATTTATAGTTTTAATACCGATAATATTTTCTTTTTTCTGTGTTTTGCCAAAACAAACCAAGATAACTCAATGGATTGCATCTTGTGCAATTGTATTAATGAGCTTATTGGCATTCATATCATGTTTTTATGTTTTAACATCAGGCAAAATACTCTTCTTATCAAATATATTTGCTATCGATCTTCTTTCAGTCCCATTTGTTCTGGTAATCGCCATAGTCAGCCTTATATGCTCAATTTCATCTATTGGCTATGTGAATAGAGATATCGAAATAAATGAAATGAAAAAAAGTTATGTTAAACCATTTTATGTACTATTATTATTATTTGTCTGCACAATGTATTTATCAGTTCTTTGTCAAAATCTCGGCTTAATATGGGTATCCATCGAAGCAACAACTGTAATATCAGCATTGCTGGTTGGCTTTTACAGAAAAAGGGCATCTCTTGAAGCTGCATGGAAATATATCATTCTTTGTACAGTTGGAATTGCATTTGCGCTCGTTGGATTGATTTTAATATATCAAGCAGAACAAATCTCACTATTCAATGGCGTTGAAACTCTTAACTGGTTCAAGCTTATTTCATATGGAAAAAATCTGGACCCAAATTTGATGAAAATTTCATTTATATTTATTATGGTTGGATATGGAACGAAAGCTGGAATTTTTCCTATGCACACATGGCTTCCAGACGCACACGGGCAGTCTCCAGCTCCAATAAGCGCTCTTCTTTCAGGTGTTTTGCTTAACTGTGCTGTTTATGCAATTTTGAGACATCATTTATTGCTTTCCTCAGCGGTTGGCAGTGGTTTTTCCAGTAATCTGCTATTAGGTTTTGGGGCTCTTTCAATGATATTTTCAGTACCTTTTATTTTGACTCAACGCGACATAAAAAGACTTTTCGCATATTCGAGCGTCGAACATATGGGCATAATTCTGATAGGTTTTGGTTTAGGGAATTTTTTTGGAGTGCTTGGCGCAATACTTCATATGTTCAATCATTCTATTGGAAAGTCAACGCTGTTTTTAAGTACAGGATCTATTGTTAAAAGATATGGCAGCAATAACATTGCAAGATTAAAAGGAATCGGTCAAACAAAGCCAATTACTTCAATAATATTTTTGTGTGTATTGTTAGCTATTGCTGGATCTCCTCCATTTGGACTTTTTTTAAGTGAGATGTACATCGCGTATGCTATTTTTCAAAAATTTGGTTTTTTTCCAGGTATAGTCTATCTTACTTTAATAGCTACCGTATTTGCTGCGTTTATGTATTATTTAGGGAAAATGTATTTTAGCAATCAAAGACCAGATTTTAAGTTTAAAGAGCGCATTGGTCTGCAACATATTTTTCTTTCTATTCCTATTATTATTCTAATAATTACTGGCTGTTTTCTTACACCTTCTATAAATATTATTTCAAAAATTGTTGAATATTTTATGAGAGGTATTTGAAATTATGAAAAATTATATATTGGTTACCACTACAAATGAAAGCTTAGACAATGAAATTATTAGCTTGAGAAGTTCTGGCGCTCAACTTCTGACAATTTTTGCAAATGATGAGAGATCGGTTAGCAATAATTTTAAAATATATGCGATTTTTCTTATGAAAAATGGTGATATCGTCGAATTATCTTTTTTTGTTAACTCTGATCAGTCTTCATATAATTCTATCTCAAGGTATTTTCCATCAGCTAACTGGCTTGAAAGAGAAATATTTGACACATTTGGAATAAAACCTATTGATCACTCTGACTTAAGGCCTGTTATCAATTTTCCTGACTGGCCTAAGGACATATTCCTAATGAGAAAAGATTTTGTTGATAAAAAGGTTGATCGTGGAATTGCTAAAGATTTTAATTTTATCCCTGTAAAAGGTGAGGGCATTTTTCAAGTTCCTGTTGGTCCAATTCACGCTGGGATAATTGAACCTGGCCATTTTAGATTTTTTGTTTTTGGAGAAGACATGATAAATTTGCAGGCCCAACTCTTTTTTACTCACAGGGGTATAGAAAAGAGATTAGAGGGCTTAGACATAAACGATGCGCTTTTTCATATCGAGAGATTGTGCGGTGTTAGCTCTGTGTCTCATGGTTATGCTTTTTCAAAGGCTATTGAAAATATTTACGATTTGCATACATCTAAATACTCCGAATTTTCAAGGGTGATAATACTCGAACTTGAAAGGCTATACAATCACATAGGCGATATAGGCAATATGTGTGCTGGTGTGGGCTTTCACTTTGCAGTGAGCAGGGGAGCTATTTTAAAAGAGAGACTTCAACAATTAAACTTTAAATATTTTGGGCACAGATATCTTCGTGGAATTATATGTCCTGGAGGCTTGAACAGGAGCATGCTCTTTGATGATGAAATGTTTGTCAAACTGGATGCTATTGAACACGAGTTAATAGAGCTTTTCGAATCTATAAGAGGTTATGAGCTCTTATTAGATAGATTTATTACCACTGGAGTGCTACCTAAAGATGTAGCGTCAGAAATGGGGGCTACTGGAGTAGCATTAAGGGCTTCTGGGATAAATTTTGATACCAGGAAAGATATTGGATATTCTGTATATCCAGATTTAAAATTCAATATCCCTTATCAAACTGAAGGAGATGTTTACTGTAGGTTTGTCCAACGATATGAAGAGTCTATTGAATCTTTCAAGATAATAAAACAGTGTTATGAAAATATTAAAAAATTAGATAATAAAGCCTTTTTTACAGATTTACTTGAAAAAATTAAAACCAATACAGGCATAGGAATTACAGAAACCCCAAGAGGTACAGCCTTGCATTGGGTTATGCTTGACGACTTTGGTAAAATTTTTAGAATTCATATTCGTTCTGCTTCTCACAGAAATTGGATGGTCTTGCCAATATGTATTCCGAAGAATATTATTCCAGATTTTCCGCTAATAAATAAGAGCTTTGAGTTATGCTACTCATCTTGTGACAGGTAGGAGGATATATTGTTTAAAGTTTTAAATCGTCTGTTAAGAACAAATGTGGTTACAAAGTCGATTGATGAATTATCTGAGTCATTTAAAGATTTTCCATCTATAGACGCTTCTATGTGTCCAACCAATTGCAATTTGTGCGTCGAAAGATGCCCATCTCATGCCATAGATAAAGATAAAGAAATTAATAATATAAAGTGTACTAACTGCAGACTATGCTTTGATACTTGTACATTTGGAGCCATTGAACTTATTGAGAGACCCATAATCATAAACGAAAATTCTAAAAATATTGAAATGTTTAGAAAACAATTTAAAGATTCGATTCATATTAGATATGTGGATACAGGAGAGTGCAATGCATGTCTTTTTGAAGTGAATGCTACCTCAAATTCGTTTTATGATATTGATCAATATGGCATCAGCTTTGTGGCATCTCCAAAACATGCTGATGTAATCCTATTTACTGGATCAATAGTAAGAAATATGGAAAAACCATTTCTGGATACTATAGTTGCTATTCCTAAACCCTATATTGTTATTGCAGTTGGTAATTGTGCATGCGGCAATAATATCTTTGTTTCTGAATATGCAAAAAACAATTTACCAGACAATGATTTTATAGACGTTTATATTCCTGGTTGTCCACCAAATCCTTTATTGATAATTAAAGGTATTTTAAAGGCGTTGGGCAGAATAAAATAAATTTATATCTTTTTTAATTTCTTACTATAAAATATTTAGTATGATAAATTTAGTATTTATAATTACATAACTGTATGATTTTAAGAATTCTTTTATCTACAGTAAAAATAAATCTGAAACAGATTTTAAAGGTTGTTATTATGAGCTCTGGCATTGCACTGTGCATTTTGGTCATTACTTTGATTACATCTATCAGCCTGGGCGCAAGAGAACAGGTAAGCAATCTGCTTCAAAAATTTGGACCAAAATCAATCGTAATTCTTGCTGGTGGTAAAAGGCAACCCGGGCAGCCTTTCGAGCGATCTACCACGCTTACGCTAAAGGACGTAGATACAATTAGATCTCAGATCAATGGCATTGAATCTTTATCGCCAGCTTTCAATAGCACAATGAATGCTAAGTATAAGGATCAAAATATCGATACCACAGTTTCAGGTTCCAATGCATCCTGGCCAGATACATGGGATTGGAACGTAATAGAAGGAAGATTTTTCACTCACAATGAAGATTTTCACATGAGAAGGGCAGCTGTATTAGGTAGGACGGTCGCAAACGACCTATTCTTGGGTGAAAATCCTATTGGAAAGACTATCAGAATAGAAAACACACCTTTTATAGTCATAGGAATATTAAGCCCAGAAGGCACATCTCCCCATGGCAACGATAGAGACAACAGAATCATTATTCCATTGAAAACAATGCTCAAGAGAATGGTAAATGAGACCTATCTCTCTTCAATCAGGATAAAATTTGAAAAACAGTCGTATATAACTTCTTCAGTACCTGACATTGGCAATATTTTAAGAAGAAATCACAAAATTTATAACGGGCTGCCAGATGATTTTACTATAATTACTCCTGACCAGATAATTCAATTTCTGAACAATATTAATTTGACAATGAATATATTTTTAGTTGTAGCAGTTTTAATATCTTTGATTATCGGTTCTGTGGTAGTATCAAATATTATGCAGGCCTCAATTTCTGAAAGGGAGAAAGAGATTGCGCTCAGGAGAGCATTTGGAGCTACTAAATTTCAAATTATAGTACAGGTTTTTCTTGAGATATTTGTAATAAGTTTGATTGGTGCCTTTTTTGGCACAATATTTGGCACAATTTGTTCGATCGCATTGAACAGCTTTACTGGAATACCTATTTCTGTAAGCCCATTTCTATTTCTGATAGCTTTTTGCTTTTCTACTGTAATTGCATTAATCTCAGGTATTAGGCCAGCTTTGAAAGCCAGTTCATTTGACCCAGCTGTTATCTTACAAAGATAAACTCACCCTCTAATAACAATTTGACAATATTTTAAAAAAGTTGTAAAACTCAATTAGAGGTGAGAAAAATGATACCAAAAAATGTCTTAACTGAATTGGAAGATATAGTCGGGAAAGAAAACGTGCTCACTGATTATGCAGATATTTTTGTGTATTCCTATGATGCTACGCAGCTACATAAAGTACCAGACATGGTAGTAATAGTATCTAACTCAAATCAAGTTTCAGAAGTGGTAAAGGTAGCCAGAAAATACGATGTCAATCTTTATCCAAGGGGTTCGGGTACCAGTATTAGCGGAGGTCCAATACCTACTGATGGTGGAGTAGTTCTGGAGCTAAGCAGACTGAACAAAATATTAGATATCGACACAGAAAATATGATAGCTGTTGTAGAGCCAGGCGTGATAGCTGCTGTTTTAGATGCTGAGGTTGCAAAAAAGGGCTTGTTCTATCCTCCAGATCCGGGCAGTCTTTCTGTGGCCACGATTGGTGGCTGTGTGGCAGAGGGAGCGGGAGGTTTAAGGGGATTGAAATATGGAACAACAAAAAATTACGTTATAGGTTTAGAGTTTGTCCTGCCAAATTCGGATATAGTTCAGACGGGCAGTTTTTCGCTTAGAGGTGCTCCAGGTTTTGACCTGACTCACCTTTTCGTATGTTCAGAGGGCACATTGGGGATAATTACAAAGATAATGCTAAAGCTAATTTATCCGCCAAAAATGATAAAGACAATGCTGGTGATGTTCGATGAGATTGAATCAGCTGGCATTGCAGTGGCCAAAATTATTGAAAACAAGGTTATACCATCCACTATGGAGCTATTGGATAAGGTATCGATAAATGCAATTGAAGACTTTAACAAGATTGGCTTGCCAAGAGATATCGAAGCGCTCCTATTAATAGAAGTGGACGGTGAGCCAGAGGACGTCGAAAAATCAGCCAAAATCGTGGAAGAGGTTTGTTCAAAGGCGGGCGCCAGGTCAATAGAAGTAGCAAAGAATGAAACTGAGAGAAATAGACTGATGCAGGCAAGAAGGTCTTTGTTTCCTGTTTTGGCAAGACTAAGGCCTACTGCGATTACTGAAGACGCTACAGTCCCCAGAAGTAAAGTGCCATTGATGATAAAAAGAATTCATGAGATTAAAGAGAGATACAACCTTCTTATAGGCAGTTGTGGCCATGTGGGCGACGGAAATATGCATCCAATTCTTCTTACAGACAAAAGGGACAAAGTAGAAATGGAAAAAGTAGAAAAGGCAGTTAGTGAGATCTTTGATTATTGTATAGAGCTTGGTGGAACGCTTACCGGAGAGCACGGAATAGGAGTAGTAAAGGCAAAGTTTATGGAAAGAGAATTTAAAAAAGAAGGTATGAGGTTTTTTTCTGATATAAAAAATTCAATTGACCCACAAAACATAATGAATCCGAATAAGATACTGAAAACTAAAGATATAAAAGTTGATTACGTGTGAAAAGATTGACGCAAAAATTGGTTCATAATATGTTTAAATAGGTTTAAAATATTATTAATTAGCTGATGATTTTTTGTTAAATGATATGTGCATTTTTTTAATTTCTAAATTTCACGATATATAATTCGAAAGGGGAGAGTAGCGCAGAATATGAAAAAAAGTATTGTCATATTGTTCTCAGCTGCAATATTTATCGTCGCTATTTTCTTATTATTTGTAAATAAACCTATAGACAAAAAAGAAGCTGCAAAGTTAGAAAGCAAGCCGACTGACGCTCAAGCTAAAGCATTTGATACACAAGAGCCCTTACTTTCAGACAAGGCTGTTCTTAATTCACTGGCATGGAAAAATTGGTTTGGACATGATTTAAACAAAATTCCTCATAAAACAGTAATAATTAATTATGAGTCTCTGGATGCCTTTCCTGAAAGTTCAAAGATCTTGTCTGGATTTTGCTGGATATCATCTGTCGCAGATGATCATAATAAAATGGCTTTCAGGTGCATGTCAGAGAATCAAATACTCGATCCATGCTTCACGACGGCTTTCAAAGGTGTCATGGCTTGCGATATTAACCCATTTAATAAGAACATCGTTTTGCTGAAGTTAAACAAATCTCTTGATGGGATAAAATTAAATGCACCAAAGGAAGAGGATAATGAATGGGGATTTTTATTACAACTCGATAATAACGTTTCGTGTTCTATGCTAACTGGAACAAGGCTTGTATCAAACGGTACTGTATACCCTTACGGATGCTGGTACACTGGCAAACAAAGCCAAGATGCTTATTCAGATAAATATCTGAATGGTAGATTTTTAGATACAACTTCTTCTCCATATTGGAATTTCGAGGTGATAGAGGTTCCAAAAAATTCTAATCACTCCGAAAAAGATGCTTTTATTAAAAAAACGTTTAATGTTTTAAGAGTTTTTCGATGATAAAAAGCTAATAAAAATTTATGATCTATTTGAGTTCTGTCTTGTTATCATCCAGTTTGGGTAGATTTCTTTAACTGCACTTACTTCTGAGAGCATATCAATTTCATTTTTGGTAAGTTTTAGATCTGCTGATTTTATGTTATCTTCTAACTGATTCATTTTATTTGCGCCTATAATAACCGATGTTACGCCTCTTTGGTGCAAGAGCCACGCAAGAGCTACTTGTGCAGGGGATACGCCTCTTTCTTTGGCGATTCCAAGTAAAACATCTATAGTGTCATAAGCTTTTTCTTCATTGATCGGTGGGAAGTTAAATGCGCTACGTCTTGCTCCCTGTGGTTTTGGATTGTCCCTGGTATATTTTCCTGACAAAAATCCTCCTGATAGAGGTGACCAGGTCATAAGTGCAAGACTCTCTTCTATGCAAAGTGGTAAAAGCTCATGTTCAAGGTCTCTACCCAGAAGCGAATAGTACGCTTGCAGGCTGACAAATGAAGAAAGATTCTTTAATTGTGAAATTGCCAGTGCCTTCATAATGTGTCTTGACGCTAAATTAGAGCAGCCAATGTAGATTACCTTGCCCTGTTTTACTAAGATATCCAATGCTTCAAGCGTTTCCAATAGTGAGGTAATGAGATCTACGCCGTGAATCTGATATAAGTCAATATAATCAGTTCCCAGCCTTTTTAGACTATTGTTGCATGCCTCTATTATGTGCTTTTTTGATAAACCTACGTTGTTTAAATCGCTTGTCCCCTGCAACGCCTCCTTGCTCATAGCGCCCTTAACTTTGGTTGCGATTATTACCTTTTCTCTATTTACAGAAAGATTTTTCAAGGATTTGCCAAGGATAATCTCAGATTCACCATACGAGTATACGTCAGCAGTATCTATAAAATTTATTCCAGCTTCAAGAGATTTTGCGACTATCTGATCTGCCAGATTTTGATCGACTGCGCCGATATTATAGAAATTTGATCCAAAAGTCATTGTCCCAAGACATAGAGAAGAAACCCTAAGACCAGTTTTTCCAAAAATTTTGTACTCCATAAATATTCCTCCATTTGAAAAATATTTTTTATTAAGTTTATTATATCACTAAAATATAAATTGTTATTATAAAAATATTTGATTAATTTAATATGATATTGTTTATATGTAGGGCTCAATCAAAAACTCCAAATAATGTAAAAACTAATAATAGTCTTAGAATTATCCTTAATGCCAAAAAAATTGTTATACTAAATTATTAAGCAAAAATTTATTTAAAGGGTTAAAAATGTCAAGTCATGTTTTTTTATTAATGAATTTACAATTGCATATTAGATCCTAATACTCTAATATTTGAGCCCCTACAAGATGGCAAATATATAGCTACAAACATGCCTTCTGGTTGCTGGGAGCCGATGATAAATCCTAGAACTATAAATGTATTACAAAAAACCGAGCCATAAATATATATGACTCGGTTGTAAATTTACTTATATTTTAGCTTCAGCATCAACTATGTGGCTTGCTTCGTTACTAGCTTCTTCTAATGATTTACCGCTTGGTTCAGTTATGAACGCTAATGTAAGCAATATTCCAACTATTGAAAATGCTGATGTCAAAACAAGTGTTTTGTCTAAACCTAAAGTTTTTAAGATTATTGGGAATATGAACGCACCAATAAATGCTCCAATCTTTGCTACTCCAGCAGAATAACCATGTCCAGTAGTTCTTAGATTTACAGGAAATACTTCTGCTGCTAACAAAAAGGTGGTGGTGTTTGCACCAAATTCTGCAAAAAATATGACAAACCATACAGTGTTAAAAATATTGCTATTGATTGTGTGAGGAATGGGAAGGCTCCTATTATAAAAAACATCAATCCCATAAGCGCAAAACCTATAATCTGAAGTCTTTTGTGACCAATTTGATCGACTGTAAGCAATGCTAAGATATATCCAGGAACAGCTGCAACTGAAAATAGAATTAAGCTCATAGCTGTGGATGCAAGAATATTTGCGTGTGGAACTATTTCTTTCATGATTAGTGGAGTTGATATTGCATTTCCATAATATGCGAAGTCAAACACAAACCATGTTCCAGCAGTGCCAATTAAGGTAAAAATATATTTTGAAAGTGGAGCTTTTACAATATTATCTTTACCATTTGATATTGCAGTCCCCAGACTAAATGAGGCTAGTTCATTTGCAGCCCTTTTAGCATCTCCTTTAACCCTTGCTATCCAGCGAGGTGATTCAGGAAGAGTTCTACGAATATAAATAACTGACATTGCTGGCAGAGCGCCAAGGCCTAGCATAATTCTCCAAGCGAGATCATGATTGACTCCTGCTGCTAAAAGTGTAAGCGCTACAGCTGGTCCAATCACCAAACCGAGCGCTTGGGCTGAAAAGACAATACTTACTAATCTTCCCCGAGATTTTGTATTCGCATATTCACTCATAAGAGTAGCAGAAAGAGGATAATCTCCACCTATTCCTAAGCCTAAAATAACTCTTGAAATTAGCAAGAACATTACATTTGGGGAAATAGCAGATAATATTGATCCCACGGTCATAAGGATTGCTTCTAAGCCATAAATTGATTTTCTTCCAAGTATGTCTGCAAGTCTTCCGAAAACGAATGCTCCTACAAATGTGGCTATCAGTGATATAGAACCTATAAGACCGATTGCGCTACTAGATAAGTGCCATTCATCTTTTATGAGGACCAACGCTGTTCCAATAATAAAAAGATCATAAGCACAGGTAAAAAACCCCATTCCAGAAGCAAAAAGTGCTTTAAGATGAAACAGGCTAAAACTTGAAGTATTTAGAGCCTCTGAAACTGTATTTTCTTTAACATTTTTTCTTGAATCAAAGTCAATATTATCCACTAATACCTCCCAAAAGTTAGAATAAATTATTACAAAAGATTCAATTTCTCCTCCTTTCTCTAGTTGATATTAGTGATAATATTAAAAAAAATCATGTTAATTGCTTGTTAATAATCTGTTAAAATATAATTAATGTATTTTGATAAAAATTATATAGTCTTCTTGAATATTTTTTAACTTATGATTAACTTTACATTTACACTTTGTTAACAATTTTAATTTAATATTTATTTAAATATCAAAAAGGGAGGTTGGGACATTGAGAAAATCATTTTTATGTTTTGCAGTTGTTATTTTGCTTTTGCAATTTATATTTTTTCAATCCTCTTCATTTGCTGGAAGTTCAAATTCTGTTCCTACAGATCAGAATTTGACTCCTGCAGGAGAGCAAGTGCTTTTTTCTGGTAGACCCAATGCTATTGCTATAAGCCCAGATGGCAAAACTGCTGTAGCGAATGTGGGGGGATACCCAGAGAACTTTACTCCAGGTTATTCTCCAATAGTGGTAATAAATTTAGATGAAGACAAGGTAATCCAGAATGTCAGCCTGTCAAAAAGTGAAAGAGGCGGTTCTTATACTGGAATAGTTTATTCAAAAGATGGCTCTAAGTTATATGTCTCTTTCAGCGATGGAAAAATTCTTGATTTTAATGTGGATAATGAAGGGCTTTTAACTTTACACAAGACAATAGAATTGTCAAACAACGTAGACGGCAATACCGCCGATCCAGGCGGACTAGCTATCTCACCTGACAACTCTAAATTATACGTAGCATTGAGCAGGAACAATTCAGTAGGCATAATAGATCTTTCAAATGACAAGTTTATAGGTGAGGTTCAGGTTGGTAACGCCCCATATACAATCTTAATTGACTCAAACTTAGCTTTTGTTACAAATCAGGGAGGAAGGGTCGCCACAGCTGGTGATTACACGAATTATTCGAGTGGAGCTTCAATAGTTTCAAATCCCGCTACTGGGGCAGCTAACACTGGCACGGTTTCTGTGATAGATCTTAACACTGATTCAGTAATAACAAATATTGCTGTAGGTTTGCAGCCTACCGCAATGTGTCAGAACAAAGAAGATATTTTTGTAACCAATACCAATAGCGATACGATTTCAGTTATAAACAAGAAGTCTCTAACAGTAGTAAAGACTATCAGTATTCATCCGTATCCAAACTCTATATTTGGCAGTCAACCAAATGCAATCGCAATTTCATCTGAAAATAAATTATATGTTAGCCTTGGTTCCAATAATGCTGTAGATGTTTATGATTGGAATGGGGAAAACGAAGCGGTAAAATTTGACGGTCTAATTCCTACAGGGTGGTATCCTGGTGATATCGCTATTGATAAAGCGCTAAATAGTATTGTAGTAGCAAATATTAAAGGTGTCGGATCCCTGGGTAATGAGGTGCCATTTGCCCATTCAAAACAATTTTTTGGACATTCAGTATACGCATGGCTTGGAAGTATATCTATCGTAAAGTATCCCGACGATACTGCCTTATCTAACTTTACAAAACAGGTATATGAAAATAATAATTGGGGCCGTTTGATGAAAGATAACCCTAAGGTTCAATACAGTTCAGGTCCTGTCGCAATACCTTCTGATTTAGGTGAATCATCTGCTATAAAACATGTTTTTTATATTATTAAGGAAAATAGGCCATACGATCAGGTACTTGGTGATATGAAAGAAGGGAATGGTGACCCAAACCTGGTGGTATTTGGCGAAAAAGCTACCCCAAACGAACATGCTTTAGCAAGTGATTTTATCCTATTTGATAACTTTTATTGCAGTGGCTCAGTTTCTGCTGATGGGCATCAATGGACCGATCAAGGTTTAGACCCTGATTATGTAGAAAGGCAATTCGGTGATTTTCCAAGAAGCTATCCAAATGATGGCGGAGATAGTTTAGCCTATCTTTCATCGGGTTTTATTTGGGAGGATGCAGTGAATCATGGTAAGTCAGTGGCTAATTTTGGAGAATATGTAATGTATTTTCGTACTCCCACTGGAGCAGGTGTAGAATCTCTTGGCAGCTGGGATGAGTGGTACAAAGACTCACAAATCCTTGAGGGAAAGGCTACTGGTAAACTTCACGTTTCAGTTGGAAGATTTCAATCTGTATCGGATGTAGTGTCAAATGATAAGCTCTTAATTCGAGATTATCCACCATTTTGTCTAAATATACCCGATCAGTATAGAGTGGATATTTTCTTGAAACAATTTAACTCATATATAGAAAACAACAACTTGCCAAATCTTGTAATTATGTCTCTGCCTGACGATCACACAGGGGGGACAAAACCAGGATTGCCTACACCAATGGCTATGGTAGCGGATAACGATCTTGCTTTAGGTAGAATTGTTGACGCTATAAGCCATAGCAAGTACTGGAAAGATTCAGTCATATTTGTGGTGGAAGACGATGCGCAGAATGGGATAGATCATGTAGATGGTCACAGAACTACAGCATTTGTAATAGGTCCATACGTGAAGAGAAATTTTGTAGACCATACAATGTATACTCAGATAGATATGTTAAGAACAATAGAACAGATCTTGGGCTTGCCGCCAATGAATCAGATGGATTCTGCCGCAACTCCTATGTACAATGCGTTCACAAATACGCCAAATCTTGCTCCTTATGACGTGCTGGCAAATAATATTCCCTTAGATGAGATGAATCCAGATTTAAATACCTTGAAGACTTCAGACAACAAGCTTCAATATTTGTGGGCTTTGGCTTCAGAGAAGATGTTTTCAGGTTCTACAATGGATGACGAGGACAAGCAAAGTGTGAATCTCTTTAACCGAGATATATGGTATAGCGTGAAAGGCTTTAATTCACCATATCCAGGCGACAATAAAGTATTTTCGCCTGTTGAAGCAAAGATTTTGCCTGTAATGAACAACAGCTATCACAATTAGACTGTTGAGCCCTGTGAGATAAATTTTATTTCATAGGGCTCATTTACTAAATATCTAATTTTTCATTTAAACTGGAAAAGTACTTAATTAACGACATAGGATGTTCATATTTTTCACACATAAATAAATATTCTTCATAAAATATTTCTTTATTGAACTTTTTTGAGAGTTCCTGAGCTACTTTTTCAGAAAACGTGTACACATTGATATCGTTTCCTTGAACAATCGCATGGCAAAAAAATTGGCCTGGCCTAATTGATTTCAATTTATAGTTTTTGTTATTTCTATCTAAATATCTTTGTAAATCATCTATGCTATCAAACAAAGGCATACATATTCCTCCTAAATATTTAAGTTATATTGCTATATGAGACATTTGTATTATAATGTACTCTAATAAATAATTTTTTTATAGGGGGTTTAAGGCTTGAAAAATTTATTAAAAATGATGATTTTTATTTTGCCATTTATTTTTTTGTTTTCAATTTCATACGCTGAACAATCTGAGATGCTAATTCCTCATCCTGACACAAAAAATATTTCTTCTAACTGGCTGCCTATAAAAGACTCTCTGAACAAAAACCTTTCTAGTACTCCTTTAGGACTATACTATCCTGTATTTTATTACTATTATCCAGAAACTATTACGGTAGATAAAGATAACGAAACTCTCACCGTATGGATATTGGAAGCTCCTTCAAATAACGCCATATCTCTTAGCTGCGCAAATAGCACTGGTTGGTTTTCAAAGTCTTGCTTTGTGGATCACCAAGAAGTATTCTACAAATTCGACTATTTGAGAGGAACCTATCAAAGAATTTCGCCTGTTTATTATTATGATGCCAATGACAATCTTACGAACAGATCAAAGGATGAAACATCGAAAATTGAAGAGATTAAAGACGGCTCTATCCAACAAAAAGAATATGAATTTTTTAAAAGGTTTTTGAAATAAAAAATCAAAATGAAGGCCTTAGTCTTAGATAAGATTTCCAAAGTAGAGGATGCTCCCCTTAAAAATAGAGAAGTAGGCTCCCCATTTCCAAATGAAAGTGAGATCTTAGTTGAGATTTCTTGTTGCGGAATATGTCATACCGAGCTTGATGAGATTGAGGGTAGGGTTATACCAAAGCTGCCAGTTATACTGGGGCATCAGATAGTAGGTAGAGTTAAAGAAATTGGAAAAAATGTTACAAAATTTCAGCCTGGCGCAAGAATTGGTATCGCATGGATAAATTCAGCTTGTGGGAAGTGTTATTTTTGTGAAAGAGGCGAAGAGAATCTTTGCAATGATTTTAAAGCTACCGGATGTGATGTGGATGGAGGTTACGCTGAGTATTGCATAATATCAGAAGATTTTTGCTATAAAATACCCGATAGGTTTTCAGACGTTCAGGCCGCACCACTTCTGTGTGCTGGAGCAGTAGGCTACAGGTCGCTAAAGCTTACGAATATGAATGACTGCGATTGCATAGGACTTTTCGGTTTTGGAGCCTCAGCTCATATTGTACTTCAGATTATAAGAGGGCTTTATCCAAATTCAAAAGTATTTGTATTTACCAGGAGAAAAGACGATTCTGCAAGCAAGGTGGCGCAAGATATGGGAGCTGATTGGGTGGGTACTACTGGAGATACGCCCCCGAAAAGGCTAAATCGTGCTATTGACACTACGCCTGCAGGTTATGTAATAAGAGAAGCATTAGGTGTTCTTGAAAAGGGCGGGAGATTGGTTACAAATCTTATCAGAAAAGAGTCTCTCATACCAGAGCTTGATTATCAAGAACATCTGTGGAATGAAAAAGAAATTAAAAGCGTAGCTAATATTACAAGAAAAGATGTAAGAGAATTTTTAGATATTGCATCATCCATCCCAATAGTATCAAAAGTGCATGAATTTGATTTTCATGATGCAAATAGAGCTCTTGCAATGCTTAAACATGGTGAATATAAGGGAGCAGGCGTTTTAATTGTTAAATAAATTATGTACTGTGAGGAGTGGTTTATGAAATATGCTTTGATCGCTACTGACTGCGAAAGTGAGATTTTTAAGGGGAATTTTGAAGAAGCGCCTTTTTATTTAATTTTTGATAATGATAAATTTTTGAAAAAAATTCCTGGAGAGACTCTCTCAAACATTGATTTATCCGAATATATATTGATTGGTTCCAAAATTAGCGATGAGTATAAAGAAAAATTAGTTAAATTAAATGTAAATTCTATAATTTCAGATTTTGAAAGCCTACAGATCGCTAAAGCTTTCTATTTAGACTTTTTGAAAAAGGTAGAAGTTTTTGAAGAGTACTCATCTGAATATGAATCCTGGTTTGAAGAGAATAAATTTGTTTACCTGTCAGAAATAGAAGCGTTAAAAATGGCAGTTCCTTCTGAGGGGAAAGGTCTTGAAGTAGGGGTCGGAAGTGGACGATTTGCTAAGCCATTGGGAATCTCATTTGGGGTAGAGCCTTCAGATAAAATGGCTCAAATTGCAAGAGATAGGGGTATAAATGTATATAAGGGCTTAGCTGAAAATTTGCCTTTTCCTGACGAAGAATTTGATTTTGTGCTCCTTGCAGTAACGATTTGTTTTGTAAATGATCCAGAAAAAAGTTTATTGGAAGCGAAAAGAGTTCTGAAAAATGGTTCAAAATTAATAGTTGCTATAGTTGACAAAGAAAGTGAGCTTGGCAGATTGTATCTAGAGAGACAATCAAACAGCGTTTTTTACAAGAATGCAAGACTCTTTTCGTCAGAAGAAGTAATTGAGCTTTTTAATAAAATAGGCATTCGATTCGCAGGAGCTATTCAGGTACTGTTTGATAGAAATGTTATTGATTTGAATTACGTACAGAAGCCTGAATCTGGTTATGGGAGGGGCGCTTTTGTGGTCATAGTAGGTGAAAAAGCATAAAATTTTGTGATAATAATCATTTGACCTATTTTAGGATGTTTAAGTATAATGTTAAATGTTTTGGAATAAGTTCAAATTTATAAGTAACTTTTTAGATGTATACCATTTAAAAATTAATATTGTAATAAAAATTTTACTAGGAATCTTAATATTTCTTTTATTTGATTTTGCTATTTATAATGCCTATCAACCTTTAAATAACTCTCTTTCAGGTAAGTGGGAATTAGAATCCAGCAATATTAAAAAAGAAATAGTTCTGCCATATACCGAACAGGTGCCAGACAACACAATCCTAAGGTTTAAAAAAACATTTAAGAAAATTCAGGCTGACACAGTGGTCATAGAGAGCATTGACTGTGCTGGCTTTGAGGTTTTAATAAACGATAAACTTGTATTTAAAAAGGGCGATATGAACAAAGCAGTCTTCAATATACCCTGGAATGAAACTTACTCAATATATTTTGATCCGAATATTATTAGAGATGATAACACTTTGGAAATATTAGTAAGCGGTTTTTCTATATCGGGTATAACGTCTGTTCCGTATTTGGGTTTGGACGATAAGATAGCTCCAATCCAAAGTCTTTACAACCTTATCAGCTATTATTTTTTTCTAATATGTATCGGTGCTATTTTAATATTTGGGATAATTTTATTAGTTTTTGGGTTTCAAAATCAGTTAATAAAAAATATCTATTTAAATTTTGGCATATCTTTTATATTTGTTTCAATATATCTTTTTGAGTTTGTTTATTGGGGCACTCCAAGTACATTTTCTTTTGTGATGTTTAAAAAAATAACATTATCATCTTCTCTAATAGCATCACAATTTTTCTTAATGGGGACAGAGTATTATTGCTTTAAAAAATATCTATTGTCAAAATATACATCTTCTTTAACTGTTTTATATTTGATATATATTATTTTTATTGGCAGTCCTGCACAACTGATGGGTTCTTCAGTTAATTTCAAAGACTTGGCATTGTTGCTGAATCTGTCTTTAGTTGTATATTTTGTCGTAAAAGCTAAAAAAATTCAATTAATATTGCCTATTGTAGTTCTTTGGTTGACAATCATGAAGAGTATTTTGATATTAATAATAGGGCAATCCCAAGATTATTCTTTTATATATGGCATAGCTCTAACTTTATATGCTTTTGGGATGATTTTACTTGAAGATTATAAGAATATATATCAGAATATGGTAATTTCACTAAATAAATACACCACTGATGCGTTAACTAACACATTTAACAGATATATTTTATCTAATATTGTTTTTTCTTCATCAGATATATTTATTGTAATTGATATTGACAACTTTAAGGCGATTAATGATAAATATGGGCACGTATTTGGCGACAAAGTATTGAAAGATTTTGTAGATGTATCTAAGCAAAATTTGCGCGACAATGATTTAGTTATTAGAATGGGTGGAGATGAATTTTTAATTGTATTAAGAAATTGTTCTGATAATACTGCTACAAATATAATCAACAGGATAAAGAACAAATTTATAAAATCATCAGAAGAAGCTCTAACCACCTTTTCTTATGGAATTTCTCAATTTACAAGCAATTTTGACGATACATTTAAGAATGCTGATGAAAGTATGTATGAGATGAAAAATATGCATAAAATCACATAATGTATTATCATTAAATAAATACTATAAGTTGGTGGAGTTTGAATAATCTTAAGTTAGGTCTAATAATAATTGTTTTTTTAGCCATTAGCATTAATTGTAAACAGGCATTGGCAAGCAATTGGATATTTTTTGCAAGCGATAGCACATATGGGAATCAATATTTTTATGATGCAGATAGCATAAAATATATTTCTAAAAATATTATTGAAGTAAATTATAGAGAATTGTACTCTGGATCAGGCAAAAGCAGCTATATTTCAATTTTAAAATCTAACAATATATCAACTTATGGATACGATTTGCTTTTATATACGATTGTTTATTTGAAGTTGGATCTCAAAAATAATTTAATAATGATAATATCTTTTACTGACTATAATAAAAACGGGGATATTTTGTACCTTGATAGCATAGATAACCCAACCTGGGATTATGTGCAAGAAGGAACTATTGGCAGACTTCTAATAGAATCCATAAAGAACAATCAAAACAAATAGTCTTTAACAGTTTTTTTATAAAGTTTAATTAAGGAGGAGATTATGTTTAGAGGAGTTTATACGGCTTGTATTACAATTTTAGATGGGAATGGTAATTTCGATCTTGCGAAAATGGCCGTTCACATAGATAATCTCATAAACAATGGAGTAGATGGAATATTATTTCTTGGGAGCATTGGTGAATTTTATTCTTTCTCGGTTGAGCAAAAGAAGAAATTCGCATCTTTCGTCGTGAATGCGGTAAATAATAGGGTAAAAGTTCTTATTGGTACTGGCTCTACAAATATAAATGAGGTTATTGAAATGTCAAGGTATTCCAGAGAAATTGGGGCAGATGGAGTGACTATTGTATCGCCATATTATTTTGGACCATCTGAGGGCGCTGCAGAACAATACTTTGGAAAGATTGCTCAGTCGGCAGATATCCCCATTATGTTATACAATTTTCCTGCCAGGACAGGGACAGAGTTATCTGCTGAAGTAGTATCAAATCTTGCAAAAAAATATTACAATATCGTTTCTTTGAAAGACACAGTTGACAGCATCAGCCATACGAGAAGTGTGATACAAAAGGTAAAATCAATTAGGCCAGATTTTACTGTTTTATCAGGTTTTGACGAATACTATATTCTAAATAGAGTTTCAGGTGGAGATGGAGTGCTATGCGGCCTGGCCAATGTAGATCCGAAACTTCTTGTCAGTTTGCATCGAGCCTATGAAAACAAAGATTTCGTTACAGTAGAAAAATGTGCAAAAAAGATTTCTGTTCTAATGAGACTGTATGAGTGTACTGATCTTTTCATTACCGGCATCAAGGCTGCTGTAAAAGCTAATGGGTTAGATATTTCTACCTTTACTAATCCGCCAGGGGTCAATATAACTGATGAGCAATTCGACAACGTTAAAAAAATTATTGAAGAGGCAAGAGCTATTGTATGATAAATAGTTTTTTGAGAGTTTAGGGAATGGAGGCATTTTTCAAAAATGAATTATTTGTTTTTAGATGTTGAAACAGTTATTGATGATGATCTGCTAAAAAAAGCAGGATCAGAAAAAAATAAAAAACAGTTCGACAACAACGAGTTCGTTAGTCAAAATGTATTTCATATTCCTATTTGTTTTTCTGTTCTTGGCAATGTGGACACAGACGATTTCTATTTTAAAACCTTTGTGAGCCAAAATGCATCATTAATAGTTGATAAATTTTTTTCGGGTTTTTATCTGTCTATAAGACAATCAAAATCACAAAAATCACAATATCCTGTCATAGTTACTCACAATGGGCAAAGTTTTGATATGCCCATTCTTACCCTGAGAGCCATCAAGCATTATGATGCATTGTCGGAAAATGCAAAAAATGGCTTGAAAGAATATCTTGATACCAGCGACAAATGGGAAAATAATAGACCAGATTATACAAGCAGAAATACACTTTATCATATAGATACTTATTTGCTTACAAATTCTTATTCTTCCCTGAAGGCTCTTTGCATGTTAAACGATATAGACAGCAAAACTCAAATGGACGGTAAACAAGTCGCTGAATATTTTAAGGCTAATAAATTGGAAGAAATTGCTCTCTATTGTGCTGAAGACGTTCTTTCACTTTCAAAGTTGTTCAATAAGATTAATATTGCGCGCGGAAATAATTCATTGGTATTGCCAGAGAATTTCAATCAGTGTGAAGTAAATGTATTGGCTTAA